>NZ_SCOO01000019.1:0-110824 GCF_005502415.1 Pseudomonas sp. G(2018)
TGGTGATGCTGGCTCGCAAGCTTGCTCGAGTGGTATTCGCCCTGCTTAAAGGACAGAGCGAATACCAATCAAAAGTGAGTTGAGGGTTTCCCTCAACCATAGAATCTCCCACAGGGAGTCATTGAGCCACTGTGGGAGCGAGCCTGCTCGCGAAAGCGGTAGAGCAATCACGACAATTCTTCAGCCTTACATCTGCGACGCCATCCCCTCCACATTCATCGCCGCCTGCCGCAAGGCCTCGGAGCGGGTCGGGTGTGGATGGCAGGTCAGGGCGATGTCTTCGGCGGATGCGCTGAACTCCATGGCCACGCAATACTCGCCGATCATTTCACTGACGCTCGGCCCCACAAGGTGCACACCGAGGATTTCATCGGTGCGCTCATCGGCCAGGACCTTGGCGAAGCCTTCGGTTTCGTGATTGATCTTCGCCCGGCTGTTGGCGGTGAAGGGGAATTTGCCGACCTTGTACGCCCGGCCTTCGGCCTTCAGTTGTTCTTCGGTCCTGCCGACGCTGGCCAGTTCGGGTTTGGTGTAGATCACGTTGGGAATCAGCTCGTAATTGACCTCGCCAGCCTTGCCGACGATCTGCTCGACGCAGGCCATGGCTTCGTCTTCGGCCTTGTGTGCGAGCATCGGTCCGGAGGTCACGTCGCCGATCACCCAAACCCCGGCGGCTTCGGTGCGATGCCCCTTGTTGGCGAGCATGCCGCGTTTGTCCGTGGCGAGGCCGACATTTTCCAATCCCAGACCCTGTGTATAAGGTCGGCGCCCGATGGCCACCAGTACGTAATCGGCTTCAATCGTTTCGGCGGTGCCACCTGCGGCGGGTTCGACGCTGAGCTGGACGCCGCTGTCTGACGTTGTTGCGCGGGTGACTTTGGAACTCAACTTGAAGCTGATGCCTTGCTTGCTCAACGAGCGCTGCAGGGTTTTGCCTGCCTCGCCATCCACACCGGGGCAGATCCGGTCGAGGAATTCGACGACGGTCACCTGCGCGCCCAGACGCCGCCACACCGAGCCCAGCTCCAGGCCGATCACGCCGGCGCCGATCACCACTAGATGCTTGGGCACTTGCGCCAGTGAAAGCGCGCCGGTGGAATCGAGGATGCGCTTGTTGTCGATATCCACGCCGGGCAGGGGAGTGGGCTCGGAACCGGTGGCGATGATGATGTCCTTGGCACTGAGTTCGGTCTTGCCGCCCGCGTTATCCGTCACCGTGACTTTGCCCGGCCCGTCGATGTGGCCCCAGCCCTTGATCCAGTCGACCTTGTTTTTGCGAAAGAGAAACTCGATGCCCTTGGTCAATCCGGTCACGCTTTCATCTTTCTGTTTCATCATCTGGGCGAGATTAAGGGTGGGTTTGACCTCAATGCCCAGGTTGGCAAATTCCGCGCCCATGGCCGCGTCATAAAGTTCGGAGGCGTGCAGCAACGCCTTGGACGGCATGCAGCCGACGTTCAGGCAGGTGCCACCGAGGGTGGCGCGTCCTTCAACGCAAGCCGCTTTCAAACCCAGTTGGCCAGCGCGGATCGCTGCGTTGTAACCGCCGGGGCCACCGCCCAGTATCACGACGTCATAAGTACTCATGGATCGACTCCTGGATTGAAAGGGGATCGGGAGGGTAAAAGTAGCCCTGAATAAAAAATTACGAACGTAATATGTGCGTTATGGCGCCTTTCGGTCAAGGCTTCAGGCAAGGGACAGGTTACGCATCTTTAGATAACGCAATTGAGTACGGAAATTTCACTCTTTTCGTTATATCGTAACGAATTGCGATGTGAGTAAAGTTGAGTACTGGGGTGATATGCAAGTCGATCTCGATGTGGAGGAAGCGCAGGTAGCGGAGCTATCGCGCTTTCAGCAGGCAGTTTTTCAAGGGCGGCGACTGCGGCAACTCGCTATCGGCCTCGGCGTGCTGGCGGCTATGGGGTTGGTGGTGGGGTTCCTTGTCGGGCTATTTGCCTCGCAATCTCTTTGGCCGGCGCTGTTGTTCAATCAAAGCGCTGCGTTGCTGGTGTTGGTTGCCGGTTTGCAATCGGCCTGGTGGGTGACGCAATGGCGGGCGCGGGCGTTGAATCCCGTGGTGCCGGTGGTCGAATCTGAAGAAGTCGAATCCCCGGTGGGCTGGTACGAACGACTGCTGGATCGCATAGGCCAGCGCTGGCTGCACATCCTCAAACAGATCGGTGCGCCAACGCTATGGCTCGGCGGTTGGGCATTGTTGGTGCTGCTTTGCGTCAAACAGGTCTGGAACCTTGGCTTGCCACCTGCCGCGCTGGGGTTGTCGGCCACTGTCGGCGCGGCCCTGGCGTTGTTGCTGGCGTTCGGTTTGCTGGTGCTGGAACGTCAACTGACTCAGGAAACCCCGGCTCAGTGGCCTGAAGCCGGAGCGTTGGCGCAGCTGACTCGGGTGGCAATCATCAGCCTGGTGCTGGGTGCACTGTGCCTGTTGCTCGGCAATGAAACCTCGGTGTGGCCGGTGCGTCTGGCGGTGCTGATCGGACTGCTGCCGGGACTGGTCGCGGTGGAGTTGCTGTTGCGCGCGGTGCTGTCGTTGTTCAGTCCCCGCCGTGAACAACTTGAACCTTCGTTGCTTGCGCGCAGTTTTGTCGCTGACATGCTTCGCTGGCCACCGCAGCCGTTACTGGCGCTGCAGCACGAACTGCACAACCGCTTCGGCATCGACCTGCGGCAAATCTGGGCTTTTACTTACATGCGCCGGGCGTTCTTACCGGTGCTGGCCGTTGTTGTTATCGTCGGTTGGTCACTCACCGGCATTCACGAAATTCCGCTGCAAGGGCGGGGCATTTACGAGCGTTTCGGCAAACCGGTGGCGGTGTTCGGCCCTGGTTTGCATGCCGGCTTGCCCTGGCCGCTGGGCCGGGTGCTGAGTGTCGAAAACGGCGTGGTTCACGAGTTGGCCACCAGCATTGGAGAAACATCGGCACCGATACAGGCCGCCCCCGCTGAGGGTCCGGCGCCGCTCACGGCGAATCGGTTGTGGGATGCGAGCCATGTGAACGACAAATCCCAGGTGATCGCCAGCAGCCGTGCCGACAAGCAGAGCTTTCAGATCGTCAACATGGACGTGCGTTTCGTCTACCGCATCGGCCTGAGCGATCAGGCGGCACTGGCGGCGACCTACAACAGCGCCGATGTGCCGACACTGATCCGCAGTACGGCCAGCAGGATTCTGGTCCACGACTTCGCTTCCCGGACCTTGGACGGATTGCTCGGAGAAGACCGGGTAGGGCTTGCCGAAGAGATCGGTCGCGCGGTGCAGGCGGACCTGGACAAACTCGACAGCGGTGTGGAAATCCTTGCCACGGTAGTCGAAGCGATTCACCCACCGGCCGGGGCCGCCAATGCTTATCACAGCGTGCAAGCGGCGCAGATCGGTGCGCAGGCACTAATCGCCCGAGAACGCGGAGCGGCTGCCGAAGCCACCCACCAGGCGCAACTGCAGGCCAGCATCGCCCGTGATCAAGCGACGGCCAGCGCTCGTGAAATCAACGCGAGTGCGCAAGCAGCCGACCTCAAATTCAGTGCTGAGCAAAAAGCTTACGCCAGCGCCGGCCAGGCCTTTGTGCTGGAGCAGTACCTCAGTCAACTGTCCCAAGGCCTGGCCAATGCCAGGTTGCTGGTACTCGATCATCGTCTGGGTGGCAGCAACAATGCGCCGACCATCGACCTGCGTACATTCACATTACCGGCTGATCCCGCGCCGTCACGTAAAACCGCTCAGCCAGGAGCTGCCAATTGAGCCAGTCTCACACTCACGATCACGATGACCACGCCGGCCACGATCATGGCCATGGCGGGCATCACCACCACGGTCACCATCATCACCATCATGGCGACCCACAGGAAGCCGGTCCGTTTCCATGGCGGCGCATGGGCTGGGCGGCGTTGTTGGTGGCGTTCGCGGTTGCAGCGGCGAGCCTGGTGCAGGTGAGATCGGGGGAGGCCACGGTGATCACGCGCTTCGGCAATCCGTCGCGGGTGTTGCTTGAACCGGGTCTTGGCTGGCGCTGGCCGGCGCCGTTCGAAGCGGCCATCCCGGTTGATCTGCGGCTGCGTACCACCTCCAGCGGTCTGCAGGACGTGGGTACGCGCGATGGCTTGCGAATCATTGTCCAGGCTTACGTAGCCTGGCAGGTGCAGGGCGACCCGGACAATGTGCAGCGCTTCATGCGCGCCGTACAAAATCAGCCGGATGAAGCGGCGCGGCAGATTCGCACCTTTGTCGGCTCGGCGCTGGAAACCACCGCCAGCAGTTTCGATCTGGCCAACCTGGTGAACACGGACGCCAGTCAGGTCCACATCACCGATTTCGAGGCGCAGTTGCGCCAGCAAATTGATCAGCAGTTGCTCGCCACGTATGGCGTGCGGGTGTTGCAGGTCGGTATCGAACGTCTGACCTTGCCATCGGTCACCCTCACCGCGACGGTCGACCGTATGCGTGCCGAGCGTGAAACCATCGCCACCGAACGTACCGCCATCGGCAAGCGTGAAGCGGCGCAAATTCGCTCTGCTGCCGAACGTGATGCGCGGATTGTGCAGGCCGATGCCACGGTGAAGGCCGCAGACATCGAAGCGCAATCGCGCGTTGAAGCCGCACAAATTTACGGTCGTGCCTACGCCGGTTCGCCGCAGTTGTACAACCTGCTGCGCTCACTCGACACCCTGGGTACGGTGGTGACGCCAGGAACAAAACTGATTTTGCGCACCGATGCTGCGCCATTCCGGGTGTTGGTTGACGGTCCGCCAAGCCTCGATAACAAGTCCGGGTCGCAACCATGAGCGTGGTTCCACGTGGAACAAATGAATTGAGCAGTCCCTGGATTCAGGCCGGGCGACTGGCATTTCTCGCGTTGTATGCGGTGACGGTGTTGGCCGCTTTGGCGTGGGCGTTTTCCAATGTGCGGCAGATTGATCCGCAAAATCGCGCGGTGGTTCTGCATTTCGGTGCGCTGGATCGCATCCAGAATGCCGGGTTGCTATTGGCTTGGCCGCGGCCGTTTGAGCAGGTGATTTTGTTGCCCGCAGCCGATCGGGTGATCGAGCGTCGGGTGGAAAATCTGCTGCGCAGTGATGCGGCTTTACAAGCCGATCGCGCCGCCAGTTTCGCCACGCCCATCAGCGATGCACTGGCAGGCTCCGGTTACCTGTTGACCGGAGATGCCGGGGTGGTGCAACTCGATGTGCGGGTCTTCTATAAGGTGACGGATCCCTATGCTTTCGTGCTGCAAGGTGAACATGTGCTGCCGGCACTGGATCGTCTGGTCACTCGCAGCGCGTTGGCGCTGACGGCGGCGCGTGATCTGGACACCATTCTGGTGGCGCGACCGGAGTTGATCGGTGCCGATAACAAGGCTGCCGAGAGACGCGAGCGCTTGCGCGGCGATTTGGTGCAGGCCATCAATCAACGCCTCACCGAACTAACGGCGATTAGTCAGGGACTCGGGATCGAAGTGGCGCGGGTCGATGTGCAATCGAGTTTGCCCGGGCCTGCAGTGAACGCTTTCAATGCGGTGTTGACGGCCGGCCAGCAAGCCGACAAAGCCGTGGCCAATGCGCGCACTGAAGCCGAGAAACTGACTCAGGCCGCCAACGAACAAGCCGACCGCACACTGCAAGTCGCTCACGCACAGGCGAGTGAACGGTTGGCCAAAGCCTCTGCCGACACCGCCACGGTAATGAGCCTGGCAAAGGCGCAACAGCAAGGCACCGACCCGCAGATGTTGCTGCGGATTTACCGCGAACGGATGCCGAAAATTCTCGGGCAGGCGGGTTCGGTGACCACGGTTGATCCGAAAGATGATTCCCGCCTGATCATTCAGGGAGCTGCACAATGACTGCGCAAACCGCCGCTGCACCGAGCATGTTGTCCTCGGCCGAACAACGCAGCGCCGCTCGCCAATTGACCTTGGCGATGCTTGCCCTCGGCTTGCTCATACTCGGTTTGGTCTGGCGCTGGTTGTCGCCCGAGCAGACCGGTGTCAGCCAATTGCTGCTGGGTTTTGCTTCCGTGCTGGTGGCCGTACCGGTCATGCGCTCGGCCTGGTACAGCCTGCGTTATCCGAGCCTGCACGGCATCACCGATCAGCTGATCGCATTGGCCATGCTCGGTGCCTGGGCGACCGGCGATCTGCTGACGGCGGCCTTGCTGCCGATCATCATGATCTTCGGCCATGTCCTGGAAGAGCGCAGCGTGATTGGTTCGCAGGAAGCCATTCATGCTCTCGGCAAACTGACGCGCAGCCATGCGCGAAAAATTCAGGCCGACGGCTCTATCGTTGAAGTCGACAACGGCACGCTCAAGGCTGGTGACCGGGTGGAAGTGCGCGCTGGCGATCGGGTGCCGGCGGATGGCCGGGTGCTCTCCGGTCAAGCGAGTCTCGACACCGCGTCCATTACCGGTGAGTCAGTGCCGGTTGAGGCAGGCGTCGGCATGCCGGTGTTCGGTGGGGCGATCAACCTCGATGGCCTGTTACGGATCGAAGTGACCCGCACCGGCCATGAGTCGACACTCGGCAAAGTCATCGCACTGATGCAAAACGCCGAGCGTTCGAAACCGCCGATCACGCGTCTATTGGAGCGTTACGCCGGCAGCTACATGGTGCTGGTGTTGTTGCTGGCCGCAGTGACCTGGTTCATCACCAACGATGCCCAGGCCATGCTCGCGGTACTGGTGGCGGCCTGTCCGTGTGCTCTGGTGTTGTCGGCGCCTGCTACTGCAATTGCCGGCGTAGCCGTGGCGGCACGGCATGGGATTCTGATTCGCAGCTCGGCGTTTCTTGAAGAGCTGGCAGACCTGACCTCGCTGGTGGTCGACAAGACCGGCACCCTGACCTTCGGCACCTTGCGCCTGCAATCCATCGACAGCCCGCTGGAGGATCGCACCCATGTGCTGAAACTCGCCGCCAGCCTCGGTTCCGCCAGCAGTCACCCGGTCAGCCGGGCGCTGGCCGGGCTGGTGACACAGGAGCATTTTTTGCTGCTCACGGATATTCATGAACGTCAGGGCCTGGGTGTGGTGGCTATGACGGAGCAAGGTGAGGCGGCGCTCGGGCGACCGGAGCTGTTCGCCCAGTTGAAGATTCCCACCTCAACCGTTCCCGACCACGACGGCCCGATTGCCGGACTGGCGCTCAACGGGGAATTCCTCGCCTGGCTGCTACTGGCCGACAGCGTGAAACCCGAAGCCAGGTTTGCCCTGAGCGAGTTGCGTGACCTTGGCTTGGGACGACAGCTGTTGCTCACCGGCGATCGCAAAAGCGTTGCGCATACGCTGGCGCGGGATGTGGGTATCAGTGATGTCGAAGCGCAGGCGTTGCCTGAGGACAAACTCAACCGTGTGTTGAAAGAAATTGGTAACGGTTTTCGGCCTATGGTGGTGGGGGACGGCATCAATGATTCGTTGGCCCTCAAGGCTGGCGTGGTCGGAGTGGCCATGGGGGCTGGCGGCGCGGATATCGCCCTGGCGTCGGCCGATATCGTGTTGATCGGCAGTGACTTGCGTCGTCTGGGGACCTGCGTGCGCTTGAGTCGCCAGTGCCGGCAAACCTTGCAGATCAACGTGATCATCGGTCTGGGTTGGACGCTGGCCATCGTTGCCTTCGCCGCTTTCGGCTGGCTCGGTGCGGCGGGGGCAATGATCGCGGCGTTGCTGCATAACTTCAGCACATTGCTGGTGTTGAGTAATGCCGGGCGTTTGCTGCGGTTTCAGGAGCCGTTGCTCAAGCTCAAGGACGAAGTTTGAGAGCGTCGAGATTCACAGAACTGCGCGCCGAATTTGTAGTCATTTAGGGTAAGAGCGATCATTTCTGTGAATTCACGACGAATTTTCGGGTGCAGCAGCTCCATAGAAGTCCGCTATGAAATCGATAGGCAGCTATTTTTCCAGGATGGTCTAACCTCTCAGCAGACGTCTGAAACAAGGGGGATTTTCCATGCTCGCGCAACTTCCACCGGCCTTACAGAATCTGCAGTTACCGCTACGCCTGCGACTCTGGGATGGCCATGAATTCAATCTGGGGCCGACGCCCAGCGTCACCATTGTGGTCAAGGACCCACAGATGGTTACCCAGTTCACCCATCCAAGCCTCAGCTCGCTCGGAGCAGCGTTTGTCGAGGGCAAGCTGGAGCTCGAAGGCTCAATCAGTGATGTGATTCGCGTGTGTGATGAATTGAGCCAGGCATTACTGACTGAGGATGGAAGCGGGGAAACGATCCGCACCGCCCATGACAAGGAAACCGACGCCAAGGCCATTTCCTACCACTACGATCTTTCCAACGCTTTTTATCAGCTGTGGCTCGACAGCGACATGGCTTATTCCTGTGCTTATTTCGAGACCGGCAGCGAGACGCTGGAGCAGGCCCAGCAGGCCAAGTTCCGTTATTTGTGTCGCAAGCTGCGCCTGCAACCGGGCGAGTATTTGCTGGATGTCGGCTGCGGTTGGGGCGGCCTGGCACGGTATGCGGCCCGTGAATTCGGCGCGAAAGTATTCGGTATTACCCTCAGTAAAGAGCAACTGGCTTTAGCCCGTGAACGCGTGAAGGAAGAAGGTCTGGAGGACATGATCGAGCTGCAGTTGCTCGACTACCGCGACCTGCCGCAGGACGGGCGCTTCGACAAAGTGGTCAGCGTCGGCATGTTCGAACACGTCGGCCACGCGAACTTGGCCGAGTACTGCAACACCCTGTTCGGCGCGGTGAAGGAGGGCGGCCTGGTGATGAACCACGGGATCACCGCCAAACACACCGATGGCCGTCCGGTGGGACGAGGTGCCGGTGAGTTCATCGAGAAGTATGTGTTCCCCAACGGCGAGCTGCCGCACCTGTCGATGATTTCAGCCGAGATCAGCGAAGCAGGGCTTGAGATTGTCGATGTCGAAAGCCTGCGCCTGCACTACGCACGTACCCTGGATCATTGGAGCGAACGCCTGGAAGACAACCTCGAGGCCGCTGCGAAACTGGTGCCGGAACAAGCGTTGCGGATCTGGCGCCTGTACCTGGCGGGCTGCGCCTATGCGTTCGCCAGGGGCTGGATCAATCTGCATCAGATCCTTGCAGTGAAAGCGCACCCCGATGGCAGCCATGAACTGCCATGGACCCGGGACGATATCTACAACCCCTAAAGAATCGGCGAAATAAGCCGGGCGATCCGCATGCCGACCTGTTGCAGGCGTGCGGTCTCCCGGCCTTCTTCTTTGGCAATTTCGTGGGCCTGGGCGAAGTCATCGTTGAGCATCTGCTCCACCTTGGCGGCAAACGCGCTGTCGACCGTCAGTAGCATTACTTCGAAGTTCAAGCGGAACGAACGGTTGTCCATGTTGGCACTGCCAATGGCGCTGATTTCGCTGTCGATCAACACCACTTTCTGATGCAGGAAACCGGGTTCGTAGCGGAACACCCGCACGCCCGCACGCACCGCTTCGAAGGCAAACAGACTCGAGGCCGCGTAGACGATACGGTGATCGGGCCGTGACGGCAGCAGAATCCGTACATCCACCCCGCGCAGCACCGCCAGGCGCAATGCGGAAAACACGGCTTCGTCGGGGATGAAATACGGGCTGGTGATCCACACCCGTTCGGTCGCTGCGTGAATGGCTTCGACGAAGAACAGTGAACAGGTCTCGTAGGGGTCTGCGGGGCCACTGGCGAGCATTTGGCACAGGACGCCGTCGTCCGGGTAGGCCTGTGGCAGGATCAGCGGCGGCAACGAACGGGCCGCCCAGAACCAGTCTTCGGCAAAGGATTCCTGCATGCAGGCCACTACCGGTCCTCGTACCTGCACATGGGTGTCGCGCCAAGGCGCCAAGGGCGGTTTCTCACCCATGTATTCATCGCCGACGTTGTGTCCGCCGACGAAACCGAGGATGCCGTCGACCACCACGATTTTGCGGTGGTTGCGAAAGTTGACCTGGAAGCGGTTCAGCCAGCCGCTGCGGGTCGCGAATGCCTTGACCTCGACGCCACCATCGCGCAACGCCTGCACGTAACGGTGGGGCAGGGAGTGGCTGCCGATTCGGTCATAGAGCAGATAGACCGCCACGCCTTCGGCCGCTTTCTCCAGCAGCAGGTTATGCAGGCGCTGGCCGAGGCGGTCGTCATGAATGATGAAGAACTGGATCAGCACCGCTTCTTTGGCCTGGCGGATGGCGTTGAAAATCGCATCGAAGGTGGCCCGGCCATTGATCAGCAATTTCACTTCGTTGTTTGCCAGGCACGGCATGCGACCCAACTTCGGCATCGCCCTGAGCGACGCATAAGCATCGGACGCGCGAGCGGTGAGCGCTTCTTCTACCCACGGCCGCCAATTGAGTTCGGAGACGGCTTTGCGCATTTCTTCGTTGGCCTGGCGCCGGGCCTTGATGTAACCGTCGAAGGTACTGCGGCCGAACACCAGATAGGGGATGAGCGTCAGGTAGGGCATGAAGACCAGTGACAAGGCCCAGGCGATCGACCCTTGGGCGGTTCGAACGGTCAACACGGCGTGGATCGCTGCGATCGTGCCCAGGGAGTGCAGCAACGCGATGGTGTAGCCGAAAATATGGGGTCCAAAATAATCCATGGGGGGCAGCCTTGCTCCTGAAGATTCAATGCTTAACAGACCATGTTCCGGGCAGAATGTCGCTATTTAATTGGCCCATGAACCGAAGCCCGTGGCTGACGTCTAACGGCCACCATTGATCAGGAGTTACATGATGAACGTTCGTTTGCTGGGTTTGGCCATTACGCTGGGATTGGCGCTTCCTGTGGCCGCTCAGGCGCAGATGCTGCAGCCAGGTTTGTGGGAATTGACCACCAGCAACATGAAGGTCGATGACCAGAACCTGCCGGATCTGCAACTGATCCTCGGGCAGATACAAAGTCAGATGACCCCTGAACAGCGCGCGCAGCTGGAAAAACAGGGCATCACCATGGGCGGCAAGGGGATTCGCGCGTGCCTGACGCCGGAGCAGGTCAAGACCGACGATATCCCGCTGACGGACCCGCAATCGGGCTGCAAGCAGGAAATCACCGACCGTACCGGTAACCAGTGGAAGTTCCGCTTCAGTTGCCCGAAAGCGCAGGGTGCGGGTGTTGCGACTTTCCTCAGTGACCGTGAGTTCACCACCAAGGTCAACGGCACGTTCAATGCTACCGGCATTCAACAGAAGGGCAGCCTGGAAAGTCGCGCCGTGTGGTTGGGACAGGATTGCGGCACAGTCAAGCCAAGAGCTTAAAAGCTTCGCGAGCAAGCTTGGCTCCTACAGAACCGCGTTGATCTGTAGGAGCGGAGCTTGCCCGCGAAGGCCTCGGTTCAGCCCCCCGCAATCCCGGGCGGAGCCAGCCACTCACACACCGTCTCAACCGCCATCCTGCCAAAGTCCTGCCCATCGCGACTGCGAACACTGACAAACCCACCGGCCCTTTCCTTCTCCCCGACTACTACCAAATACGGCACTGTCTGGCTGTGATGACGAATCTTGTGGCGGACTTTCTCGTGACGCAGATCCGCAAGGGCACGCACGCCACTGCGGCGAAGGCGCTCTGTGACCGCGTGTGCATAGCTCGTCTGGCGCTCATCCATGCTGACGACCACCACATGGGGCGGCAAGCGCCACTGCTGCAGTTCCTGGTGGCTGGACCAGCAGGTACCGTAGATGCGTTGCTGCAAGGTCCCGTTGATATGATCAAGGGCAAATGCCTGTAGTACCTTGGTGGTAGGGACGTGCGGGCCAGTTGTCAGATATTCGGTGTCACCGAGGCGGTACAGCGACAGTTGCTCGTGAGGTATCGATGGAGAGGGCGCCGGACGTCGGCGGATCGAATGGTTGGTCGCCGCCAGTGATTGCATGCGCGCTTCGATGAGCGGCAGGTCCGTTGTCGTCAAAGGGCGCTCGACAGCAAACTCGCAATAGAACCCGTCACCCAGCACTGAGCCCGTTCGCAATTGCGCATGGGCATGCAGCTGCCTGACGGCCATCGCCAGCATCAGCGAACAGGATCGGCGGAGGATTTCCAGTCCGTCGG
The DNA here is from genome assembly GCF_005502415.1 of Pseudomonas sp. G(2018). Lineage (NCBI taxonomy): Bacteria > Pseudomonadati > Pseudomonadota > Gammaproteobacteria > Pseudomonadales > Pseudomonadaceae > Pseudomonas > Pseudomonas sp. G(2018). Next base: position 12,025 of record NZ_SCOO01000019.1, read on the forward strand.
GCTCCTGCGCCGTCACGATGCTGACCCGGGCATCTGCCCTGATCATGAACTCGCAATCCACCAACACGCCATCCACCCGACCCGCTACCGCTGCGTTGGCCAGCCCGGGGCCAATACTCGCGGCAACCTCATGTACGGACAGCGGTTGGTCGTACTCACGCAATGAACCATCGGGCAGGGTGATCTGGATCATGGTTATTGTTCTCGGATGCTTCGATCACACGCGCTAGCGCATCAACATTAGCGGCAAACGATTGCTTTTGTCATGTAGACGTTTGTCGAGCCACGTCTACGAACACTCCGGACACGGATCATGGCTTGCTCAGCGCGTCGTACAGCGTGTTGAAGTTGTATTCGAACAACCCGGTAAACGTACTGGCCGGGCCGCTCGCTGCGAGCGCATCGGAGAACAGGGTGCCGCCGATCCGGGCGCCGCTTTCGTCGGCAATCTGCTTGAGCAGGCGCGCGTCCTTGATGTTTTCCATGAACACCGCTTTGACCTTGGCCTGACGAATCTGGGTAATCAGCGCAGCAACCTCGGCGGCCGAAGGTTCGCGCTCGGTGGATAAACCCTGGGGCGCCATGAAGTCGATCCCGTAGGCCTGTCCCAGATAACCGAAGGCATCATGGGACGTCACGATCTTGCGGTTGCCCGGCGGCAGCGAACCGAGCTTGGCCCTGGCTTGCGCAAGCAGGGCGTAGATTTGCTTCAGGTAAGCCTGGCTGTTGCGCTGATAGTCGTCCTTGTTCGCCGGGTCGGCGGCAATCAATGCCTTGGTGATGTTGCTGATGTACAGCTCGGCGTTCGCCAGGTTGTGCCAGGCATGCGGGTCGGGAACAGTCTCGCCGTCTTCATCCAGGGAGCGCGGGATCACGCCTTGGCTCGCGCTGATCACCGATGCCTTGGTCTCGGTACTGATCACCAGGCGATCGAGCCATGGCTCGAATCCCAAACCGTTTTTGATGATGAGCTTCGCTTTGAGCAGCGCCTGGCCGTCGTCCGGGGTTGGCTCATAAGTGTGGGCATCGGCGTCGGGGCCGACCATGTTGGTGATTTGGATGTGATTGCCGCCGACCTGCTGCGTCATGTCGGCGAGGATGCTGAAACTGGTGACCACCTGAAGTTTCTCTGCGGCAGACAGCGACATCGACAGCATCAAACTGAACAGCACGAGTAAAGCGCGCATAGGGTAATACCTCATTGGGATGTGAGCAAAGGCGGGCGGCGAAGTAAACCGTGCACAGGTCCGAACACGACGGACAGCAGATACCAACCGCCCGCCACCAGGACGATGGCCGGACCGCTGGGCAGCGAGTAATGGAAGGACAGCAACAACCCGAGCCAAACCGAGAGACTGCCGAGCAGCGCGGCAATGGCCATCAACACCGGCAAGCGCCGACTCCAGAACCGTGAAGCCGCGGCAGGCAGCATCATCAGGCCGACCACCATCAACGCGCCGATGGCCTGGAAACCGATCACTAGATTCAGCACCACCAGCGTCAGGAATACGCCATGGGCCAGGGGGCCGAGGCGGCTGACGGAATGCAGGAACAGCGGGTCGAGGGTATCCAGCAGCAGGGGACGGTAGATCACCAGCATGGCGATCAGACTCACCCCGCAGACCCAGAGCATGCCGTTCAGGGTCGGAGCGTCGACTGCCAATGCCGAGCCGAATAGCAAGTGCAGCAAGTCCAGGCGTTTACCGGCGATACCTAGAATCATCACACCGCCGGCCAAGGAAATCGGGTAGATCGCCGCGAGGCTGGCGTCCTCTCGCAAACCCGTACGACGGGTGATCCAGGCGGCGAGTCCGGCCATACCGAGGCCGGCACCGAGGCCGCCTAGGGTCAATGCGGGAAGGCTCAAACCGGCGAACCAGAAACCCAATGCGGCCCCGGGCAGGATGCCGTGTGCCACCGCGTCACCGATCAGGCTCATCCGTCGCAGGATCAGAAATACGCCCAGGGGCGCTGTGCTGCAGGCCAGGACAAGACCGCCGAGCAGCGCGCGGCGCATGAACACGAATTCGTTGAAGGGTTGCCAAAGATGAGCGGCGACAAGCATCAGGCCACCTGTGCTTGAGGTTGTTGGCGAATGAGATCGGTGCTCGACCCGAAGACGCATCCGCTGCTTTTGATCAGCAGTGTGTGTGGGATGTGATGGCGAACGGCGGCCAGGTCATGACACACAACCATGAGGGTTCGATCTGCGGCATGCCACCTGTGGAGGTGTTTCCACAAGAGTGCCTGACCGAGTTCGTCCAGAGCGGCATGGGGTTCGTCGAGCAGCAGCAATGGCGCATCAGTGAGGCTCAAGCGAGCGAGCAACGCACGCTGTAACTCGCCCCCCGAAAGGGCCATCAAGGGGCGCCGTTCGAGGCCGCTCAGGCACCAATCGTCGAGTACCGATTCGAGACGATCACGACGCCACGCAGGCGATTGCTTACTGCCCCAGAAACCGGCGGCGACCAGTTCCTGAAGGTTGATGGGGAATTGGCGATCCAGATGTTGCTGCTGCGGCAGAAACGAGAGAGAGCCTTTACGTGGAACATCCAGCAAGACCTTGCCCGCGAGCGGTTTTTGCAGACCGGCGATGACTTTCAACAGGCTGCTTTTGCCGCAGCCATTGGCACCGATCACGGCGGTCATGCTTCCCTTTGACAGCTCGATATCGAGAGGCGGCGTCAGCGGTTGCCCCGGCGCGCCCCAACGCAAAGCCTGAAAACGGATCATGCCGCCTCCCAGTTCCAAAGACTTTCGGCAACGGCGTCATGGGCGTGGAGGCTCTCGGCGTGAACAACTCGAATGTGAAAACCGTTGATACCGGGTGAGCGTTTCAGGGCCAGGTTCAAGCGTCGAGCGGCGTCTTCGCAGAACATCAGGTTCTGACCGTTGGCCAGTGCGAAGGCTTGTTCGTCAGCGCGCTTCACGGCGGTTTGCACGGCTGTACCGAGCGAGGCTTCGGCGTCATTGATCAACGCGGTCAGCGGCAGATCATCGAGATAGTCGTCCAGGCGCAGGCACAACTGCGCTGTGCTGCGTTGACTATGCGGTGTTGCAACGATGCCCTTGGGAGAGCCGAGCCAAGCCAGCACATCGGCATGGTGCAGAGCCTTGTTGGCGAAGTCATCGACGAATTGTTGTTGGATCAGTTGTCGGGAAAGCGCTGCTGAACAGGGGCACGTCGAGGAATAAGGCACCTGGATTTTTAGTTCCACGTGGAACATCGCGTTTTTCAAACGTGCCTGGATGCTGACGGGATAGGATTTCCACCCGGCCAAAGGGCTGATCAGCGCCGGCCTTTTCAACAGTAAATCCGTGTGAATATTCAGGTAAGCATTGTTCGACAGACCTTCATGACTGGTGAGGAAACTCAACAGGACTCGCCGAAGCAGATCGGGTGAAAGGGGTTCGTGCTCAAGCCTTTCCAACGCCAGATAAAGCCGCGACATATGAATGCCACGCGCCTCACCGTTGTCGAGGCTCACACCGGCATCAACCGTTGCAGCCACACGTTCGTTTTCAATCAGAACAGGAAGAGCAATGCCACACATACCCACCCACTCCAGTGGCAGGGTTTGGCGTGAGGCCTGCGCGGCGATATCCGGCAGAGTCAGCGCATTCATCAGCAGGTCCATCGTGAGGGGGTTGATTTGGTGTGTTACTGTATAACAATATAGTTATAACATAACACTAATCAAGCCCGGCAATTTGACCGGGTAACCCTGTGAGGACTATCTGATGGCCAATCGTCTCCCCGTTACCGTCCTGTCGGGCTTTTTAGGGGCGGGAAAAAGTACACTTCTTAATTACGTACTACGTAATCGTAATAATCTGCGGGTTGCTGTAATCGTCAACGATATGAGTGAAATCAACATTGACGGCAGTGAAGTCCAGCGCGATGTCAGCCTCAATCGCGCAGAAGAAAAACTCGTGGAAATGAGCAACGGCTGCATTTGCTGCACCCTGCGCGAGGATCTGCTGGAGGAGGTAAGCAAACTCGCACGGGACGGTCGCTTCGATTATCTGTTGATCGAATCCACGGGTATCTCCGAACCGCTGCCGGTTGCGGAGACGTTCACTTTCCGTGACGAAAACGGCCAAAGCCTCACCGACATCGCGCGACTCGACACCATGGTCACTGTGGTCGACGGCATGAATTTCCTGCTCGATTATCAGGCTGCCGAAAGCCTTGCTTCCCGTGGCGAAACCCTGGGTGAGGAGGATGAACGCGCGATTACCGATCTGTTGATCGAGCAGATCGAATTCGCCGACGTCATTCTGATCAGCAAGACCGACCTGATCAGCAGCCGCGAACGCCTGGAGCTGATGGCGATCCTCGAACGACTCAACGCACAGGCGGAAATCATCCCGATGGTCATGGGCGAAGTGCCGCAGGAAAAAATCCTCAATACGGGACGCTTCAACTTTGAGAAAGCCGCGCAGGCACCGGGCTGGCTGCGGGAACTGCGCGGTGAACATGTACCGGAAACCGAGGAGTACGGTATCGCCTCTCACGCTTATCGTGCGCGCCGTCCCTTTCATCCACAGCGTTTTTTCAACTTCATCGACCGGCCGTGGCCCAATGGCAAGTTACTGCGTTCCAAGGGCTTTTTCTGGTTGGCGAGCAAACCCATGGACGCCGGCAGCTGGTCCCAGGCGGGTGGGTTGATGCGCCATGGTTATGCCGGGCGCTGGTGGCGTTCCGTGCCGAAGAATCAGTGGCCGCAGGACGCCGAAAGCACCGCGGCCATCATGAAAAACTGGTCCGCTGCCACCGGTGATTGCAGGCAGGAACTGGTGTTCATCGGCCAGGACATTGATTTCGCACAGCTCACTGCCGAGCTCAATGATTGCTTGCTGACCGACGATGAAATGGCGATGGGTGAAGAGGGTTGGCAGAAGTTGCCGGATCCGTTTGGTCCGTGGTTTGAAGAGGTCGCCTGACCAACGACTGAGTTCAAGGCTTGAGCCAGGTTCCCTGGCTCCGGGTTTCACAATACGGCTTCAGATACGCCGCGTCCGTGGTAACGCCGTAATAGTGAATATCCTGCCGGTAAGGCATATTGGCGACTTGGGCGTTGCTGCATACGCCGAACGCCCCGCTGGGGCACAGGTCGACGTACTGCACCTCGACTTTCTGCCCGGCCAGGTTTGGCTGGCAGAATCCGTCGGCAAAGAGTTTTTCCGGGATATTGCGGTTTTGCTGGCAGACTTTAACGTCGAGCCGTTCCGCCTGGCTGTGGACTACGCAGGCCTGGGCCAGCGCCTCGCCGCTGGTAAGCGACAGCAGTAGCGACCATCCCATCCACCGCATCCTTACCTCCTCAGAACCTTCGATCATGTTGCAGAACATTCCCACCCACGTCATCGCCGGACCCTTGGGGGCCGGCAAGACCAGCCTGATCAGGCACCTGCTGGCGCAACGCCCGGACGGTGAGCGCTGGGCGGTATTGATCAACGAATTCGGCCAGATCGGCCTCGACGCTGCGCTGCTGACTCGCGATGCCGATGGTATCTCACTGGGTGAAGTGGCCGGGGGCTGTTTGTGTTGCGTCAACGGCGCGCCGTTTCAGATCGGGCTCGGCCGGCTGCTGCGCAAGGCGCGGCCGGATCGCCTGTTTATCGAGCCATCTGGCCTGGGCCATCCGGCGCAGTTGCTCAGTCAGCTGAGTGAAACGCCGTGGCGAGGTGTACTAAGTGTACTGCCTTGTGTACTGGTTTTGGACGCTCAGGCGCTCACGGACGGCAAGGCACTGCCGCAGGCGCAACAGGAAGCGCTGAACAGTGCCGGACTGCTGCTGATGAATAAATCGGAAAATCTCGATGAGGCTGATCGCCAGCGCCTCGCCAATCAGTTACCGGTTCGACCGTTGTACTGGACGCAACAAGGAATGCTGCCATTGAGCGAACTGCCCGGCCTGGAGGCTCGGGCCGTGGCGGGTGTGGATAACTTTGTTGTGCCCAAGGGACTGGCGCAAGTTCCTGCGATCTGGACTGATCCGGCATTTCCGATTTGCTTGAGTCAGGAACAGGAGGGCGGCTGGAGCGTTGGCTGGCGTTGGCACCCGAGCCAGATATTCGATTTGGCACTTGTCGAGCAGTGGCTTGAAAGCCTTGCCTGGCGAAGGGCGAAGCTGGTTATCCACAGTGGCCAAGGCTGGGTGTCGGCGAATGCAGTGGATAACTCGATACTGGAATGGCAGCCGAGTGAATGGCGGCAGGATTCGCGGGTTGAATTGATTTTCAGTGAGTCGCAGGAGGTTGATTTGCTGCAGAGAGGTTTGGCGGAATGCAGGGTTCAATAGAACTAGCGGGTTTCTGTATTGCGGCTAATGGCCCATTCGCGAGCAGGCTCGCTCCCACATTTGGGAATGTGCTCCCCTGTGGGAGCGAGCCTGCTCGCGAACTGACGACATCAATCATCAAGGCCGCCACTTGTTATGTTCCTGCCGCCAATGGCTCAGTTCGATCACCTGGGCACTGGGCTTGACCACGTCGGCGACGGGCGGGGTGTCGTCGAACGGCATCGGGTAGGGCGCCAGTTCAATCTGCGCACTGTGGGGGCCGAACTGGGTGATGGTGCCGTTATGACGGGTTTCGCCGGTCACGGTGAATTCGAAGTTATACACACGGGCCAGGCGCCGCCGGCCACTGGCATCCTTGATGAACGCGATTTTTTTCAGCGCCACATTACCATCCAGCAATTCGATCCCGACGTTGCTGCAATGCTGCTTGACCCGCTCCAGTGCACGTTCGCGCAAACCGTGGTTGTGCCACAGCCAGGCGCCCGCGGTGGCGAGCAGCATCAGCACGAAAATATTTCCAAGGGTCAGCATCAACAGGGCGCTCCAACAAGATAGTGTCAGCTTAACTGCGTCGCCGGTCTGTCGTACAGGCTGCGTTTAGTCGCATACTGCGCTGCTCGAATTTCAATCGTTTTACGGAAACTCACCGCATGAAACGTACGCCCCATCTGCTCGCTATCCAGTCCCACGTGGTGTTCGGTCACGCCGGCAACAGTGCCGCGGTTTTCCCGATGCAGCGGGTCGGGGTGAATGTCTGGCCGCTCAACACCGTGCAGTTCTCCAACCATACCCAGTACGGCCAATGGGCCGGCGATGTGCTGGCTCCGCACCAGATCCCCGATCTGGTAGAAGGTATCGCGGCGATTGGCGAGTTGGGCAATTGCGATGCGGTGTTATCGGGTTATCTCGGCAGCGCGGCTCAGGGCCGGGCCATACTTACGGGGGTCGCGCGAATCAAATCGATGAATCCCAAGGCGCTCTACCTGTGCGACCCGGTGATGGGCCATCCGGAAAAAGGCTGCAGTGTACCGGCGGAAGTCAGCGATTTCCTGCTGGAGGAGGCCACCGCCGTGGCCGACTTCATGTGCCCGAATCAACTGGAACTCGACAGCTTCTCGGGGCGCAAGCCGCAGTCGCTGTTCGACTGCCTGGCGATGGCGCGGGCGCTGCTGGCGCGTGGGCCGAAAGCGGTGCTGGTCAAGCATCTGGATTATCCGGGTAAAACACCGGGCGTCTTCGAAATGCTGCTGGTGACGGCCGAGGGCAGCTGGCACCTGCAACGTCCGCTACTGGCATTTCCGCGTCAGCCGGTGGGCGTTGGTGACCTGACCTCTGGATTGTTTCTGGCGCGCGTCCTGCTGGGCGACAGCCTGTTGGCCGCTTTCGAATTCGCTGCGTCGGCGGTACATGAGGTGCTGTTGGAAACCCAGGCCTGCGCCAGCTACGAGCTGGAGCTGGTGCGGGCGCAGGACCGGATCGCCCATCCTCGGGTGCGGTTCGAAGCGACGCCGATCAGCCTCTGATCGGCGTTGATCCCATTCGCGAGCAGGCTCGCGAAGACTATCTAAAGTGCGCCATCAATCGACCTGATGCGCCTCAGGCATCACCCTTGATTTCCTGATACCGCTTTTCCAGTTCCTGACGAATCTGACGACGCTGCTGGGCCTGGATGTAGCGGCGCTTGTCTTCGCTGTTTTCCGGTTGCAGAGGCGGTACCGGCGCGGGTTTGCGCTGGTCATCCACCGCGACCATGGTGAAGAAGCAGCTATTGGTATGGCGCACCGAGCGCTCGCGGATGTTCTCGGTCACCACCTTGATGCCTACCTCCATCGAGGTGTTCCCGGTGTAGTTGACCGAAGCAAGGAAGGTCACCAGTTCGCCGACATGGATCGGCTCACGAAATATCACCTGGTCCACCGACAGGGTCACCACATACCGGCCGGCATAGCGGCTGGCGCAGGCATAAGCGACTTCGTCGAGGTACTTGAGCAGGGTACCGCCGTGAACATTGCCAGAGAAGTTGGCCATGTCGGGGGTCATCAATACCGTCATCGACAGTTGGGCGTTTCCGGGTTCCATAGCGTTCTCACGGATCAAGGCAGGGTTTGAGGGATGCACCTCTGCGGGTGCCTGCATGGTATTTTCGAACCAACAGTTATCGGGACGCCGGACGGTAAGCCGCCGTCACGCCGGATCGTTCTGTTTCCATATATTGCACCGCATTTCTGCCGGAAGTCGCGGTGTTACCCTGCAAAAGCCCACCCCCAAAAGGCAAATTCCTACACCAAAAACGAATTTTTACTCTGCTCAATCGGACATTTCCCGCGTCTGCGATTGAACGTTGTCCAACCAAGGAGCCCCACACCATGCATGCCATCAGTTTTATCCAGGATCTGGCAGTGATCATGTTGGTCGCAGGTGTGGTGACCGTACTGTTCCACCGCTTCAAGCAGCCGGTGGTGTTGGGCTACATCGTTGCCGGCTTCATCATTGGTCCGCACACGCCGCCGTTCAGCCTGATCCACGACGAAGGCACCATCAAGACCCTGGCGGAACTCGGGGTGATTTTCCTGATGTTTTGCCTGGGCCTGGAATTCAGCTTGCGCAAGCTGTTCAAGGTCGGCGCCACGGCGTTTATCGCGGCATTCCTGGAAATCGTGCTGATGATCTGGATCGGCTACGAGATCGGTCGCTGGTTCGACTGGAACACCATGGATTCGCTGTTCCTCGGCGCGATCCTGGCCATTTCCTCGACCACTATCATCGTTAAGGCGCTCAACGACCTGAAGATGAAAAACGAGCGCTTTGCGCAGCTGATTTTCGGTGTGCTGATCGTTGAAGACATCCTGGGCATCGGCATCATCGCCTTGCTGTCGAGCATCGCGGTCAGCGGAACGGTCAGCTCGGGCGAGGTATTTTCCACCGTTGGAAAACTCTCGCTGTTCATGATCGTCGCGCTGGTGATCGGCATCTTGCTGGTTCCGCGAATACTGGCCTATGTGGCCAAATTCGAAAGCAACGAAATGCTGCTGATCACAGTGCTGGGCCTGTGTTTCGGCTTCTGCCTGCTGGTGGTCAAACTCGAATACAGCATGGTACTCGGCGCATTCCTGATTGGCGCGATCATGGCCGAATCCCGGCAGTTGCTGAAAATCGAGCGCCTGATCGAACCGGTTCGCGACTTGTTCAGTGCGATTTTCTTCGTGGCGATCGGGTTGATGCTAGACCCGATGATTTTGCTGCAGTATGCCTGGCCAATCGCAGTGATCACGTTGGCGGTTGTACTCGGCAAGATGTTGTCCTGCGGTCTGGGTGCCTTTATCGCCGGCAATGATGGACGCACCTCACTGCGCGTTGGGATGGGGCTTTCGCAGATTGGCGAATTTTCCTTCATCATCGCCTCGCTGGGCATGACCCTGCAGGTCACCAGTAACTTCCTTTATCCGGTGGCCGTGGCGGTTTCGGTGCTTACAACATTGATGACGCCCTATTTGATCCGCGCAGCCGACCCATTGTCGATCAAGCTGGCTGCGGTGATGCCGCAACGGCTGGCTCGAGTTTTGGGGATGTATGGCGAATGGTTGCGCAGCATTCAGCCGCAGGGCGAGGGTGCGTTGCTGGCCTCGATGATTCGGCGGATCTTGCTGCAGGTGGGGGTCAATCTGGCGTTGGTGATTGCGATCTTCTTCGCGGGCGCTTACTTCGCAGAACGCATGTCTACTTACCTGCAAGACTGGATCAGCGACCCAAGCTGGCAGAAAGCGTTGATCTGGGGTGGGGCGCTGCTGCTTTCGCTGCCCTTCCTGATTGCCGCGTATCGCAAGCTCAAGGCGCTGTCGATGTTGCTGGCGGAAATGGGGGTGAAGCCAGAAATGGCCGGACGCCACACGCAGCGAGTGCGCCGGGTGATCGCCGAAGTGATCCCGATCCTTTCGCTGTTGGTGATTTTCCTGCTATTGGCAGCCTTGTCGGCCAGTATTCTGCCGACCAACAAGTTGCTGGTGCTGATCGCCGTGGTAGCGGCCGCGGTGGCTGCGCTGCTGTGGCGCTGGTTCATCCGCGTTCACACGCGCATGCAAGTGGCCTTGCTGGAAACCCTGGACAACCACAAGGATTCGCCAGGGCACTGACCCGGTGGGGCGTCAGCTGACTCAGCTTTCCAGCCAGACGTCCCGCGCCCAGTGCCACACCGACTCCCAGGTTTCTTCGGCGATCAGCTCTTCGTCGCCTAGCCACAACACCACGGTGCCGTCTTCTTCGACACAGTAGTAGTTGTCGCCATCCTGGCAGATTGGAATCAGACTGCGATCGACGCCAGCATCCCAAGCGTTGGCAGCTACGTCCGGCAGGTAGGTGTGGGATTGCGGGTCGGTGACGGTGACCGGCTCCAGGCTGCCGTAGACCACGTCGCTGACGGTCAGCAAAAACTCTCTGAAGACAAATGGAATGTCGATGAACAGTTGTTCTTCGATTTCGACCAGCAGATCTTCGTCGGGCAACTCCAAGGGGACCGGTACCGGTTCGTTGGCTTCACGCAGTTGTTCGATGATTTCTTCCACGTCCGGGATCCTCTTGCTTGAATGGCGCGGTTTATATGGGGCGGTTTATACAGTAGCTCGCTATAGATGCAATCGCGAAATAGAAAAACCCCGGCAAGCCGGGGTTTTTATTACAGCGTATCAAGCGCGGAGGGTGATCAGCCGTTCTGGCGGATCCCTGCCACCAGCCAAGGCTGGTTTTCGCCCTGGGCGCGTTCCATGTTCCAGCTTTCGCTGAACACTTCACCCTGGTCGAAACGCGAGGTTTTCGACACGCCGCTGAAGGTCAGGGTGGCGATGGTCTTGTCGGCGCGATCATCCACACCGTCCAGTTGCACATTGAGGTTATCAATGTAGGTGGATTGGAAACCGTCACCCAGATCGGCACGTTCGCGCTTGAGGAACTCCAGCATCTGCGGGGTCACGAACTCGGCGATCTTGTCCATTTCGTTTGCGTCCCAGTGCTGTTGCAGGGACTGGAAGTGGTTGCGAGCCGCTTCAATGAAATTCCTTTCATTGAACCAGGCCGGTGCATTGATTACCGGACGTGCGGCAACCGGTGCAGCCGAGCCGCCGAAGATCGAACCGCCAGCAGGCTTCTGTTCGAACGCTTCACGCTGCATCGGCGCGTGACCAGCCGGAGCGAATTGCTCCTGCTGCTTGCGGCGACGGGCGGCGATGAAACGGAAGACCAGGAACGCGATGACCGCCATGATCAGGATGTCGAGGATCTGCATGCCCTGGAAGCCGTCGCCCATGAACATGGACGCCAACAGGCCACCGGCGGCGATGCCGGCCAGAGGGCCGAGCCAGCGCGAAGCACCGCCGGCCTTGGCAGCAGCGCCAGCGGCACCGGCAGCACCGGCGGTCGCCGCAGCGCCGCCCATGCCAGGAGAAGAAGGAGCCATTTGGCTGGTCTGGTGAGTCGGCGCAGCGCCTGCGCTTTTGCCACCACCGAAGCGCTTGGCGGCATTGACGTCGAGACTCATCGTCAGGCCGATGCACAACGCCATGGCGATGCTAAGAAAACGTTTCATAAAGGGAATTCCCATTTGTGGAAGGCACGCGCGCCATGTTGCACAGCTGGAGTGTTACTGGCTAGCGGCAGAGTGTTTCGGGCTTTTGCCTGACAGGTTCGGTTCAGCTTCAGTCAGCGCAATAAGGCTTGTTAACTTTGGTCTGTAGGATGAGTGGATAAGTTTTGTAGGACAGATGCCTAACGTCGTAGCGCCAACATCACAACCCCTGCCGTGATCAGTCCGATTCCGCCCAATTGGCGCAGGTCGAGTTTTTCACCCAGCAGGATCACGCCGAGTACGGCCACCAGAACCACACTGAGTTTGTCCACTGGAGCGACCAGGGACGCAGGACCGACTTTCAATGCGCGGAAGTAGCAAATCCACGAGGCACCGGTAGCCAGGCCAGACAACAGCAGGAACAGGTAACTTTTGGAAGATATCGATCCTAATGCTTGATATTGGCCCGTGGCGTACAAAATCAAGGCCAGACTGACCAGGACCACTACCGTTCGCAGTAGCGTGGCGAAGTCAGCGTTGACGTTTTCGACACCGATCTTCGCGAAAATGGCGGTCAACGCCGCAAAGACAGCCGATAACGAGGCCCAGAATGTCCAGGAAGAAAAGAAGCCTGAGCCCATGACTTTTTCCTTTCAGTTCAGCCAACGCATAACCCTGTGGGAGCGGGCTTGCTCGCGAAAGCGTCAGGTTAGTCGACATTGATGGTGCCTGATCCACCGCATTTGCGAGCAAGCCCGCTCCCACATTGGTCCTTAAGCGATCTTTAGATCGCTTCCAGCTTGGCATACCCCAGCATCAACCACTTGCTGCCTTCGCTGAAGTTCACCTGAACCCGCGCCTGTGCGCCGGCGCCTTCGAAGTTCAGGATCACGCCGTCACCGAACACCGAATGCCGTACCGCCTGGCCGAGACTGAAACCGGTCTGCGGGATTTCGCTGCCGCCGAACAGGCTACTGGTACTTTGCTGCTGGCCACCGCCGAACGGACGGCTGACGCTGTTGGAAAGCCGCACTTCCTGGATCAGGCCTTTTGGCACTTCACGTACGAAACGCGAGACCTTGTTGTAGGTTTCGCTACCATACAGACGTCGGGTTTCAGCATAGGTCATCACCAGGTTATGCATGGCGCGGGTCACACCGACATAAGCCAGACGACGTTCTTCTTCAAGGCGACCGGGTTCTTCCAGGCTCATCTTGTGCGGGAAAAGGCCTTCTTCCATGCCCACCAGGAACACGTAGGGGAATTCCAGGCCCTTGGCGCTGTGCAGGGTCATCAGCTGAATGCTGTCTTCGTGCTCGTCGGCCTGGGTGTCCCCGGCCTCCAGCGATGCGTGACCAAGGAACGCGGCCAGTGGCGTCAGATCCTCGTCTTCTTCACTGTTTTCGAAGTTGCGCGCGGCGCTGACCAGTTCCTCAAGGTTTTCTACTCGAGCCTGGCCTTTCTCGCCTTTTTCCGCTTCGTGGTAAGCGATAAGCCCCGACTGCTCGATGACGGTCTGGGTCATCAGGTGCAGCGGCATGTCCATGCACTTGGCAGCGAGGTTTTCGATCAGCTCGATAAACGCGCCCAGTGCGCTGGCGGCACGACCGGTAAGGCCCTTGTTGGCCACCAGTTGGCGCATCGCTTCCCACATCGACACATCGCTGTGGCGTGCATGGTCGCGAATCGCTTCGACGGTTTTCTCACCGATGCCACGGGCCGGTACGTTGATCACCCGTTCCAGCGCGGCATCGTTGCCTCGGCCTTCCAGCAAGCGCAGGTAAGCCATGGCATTCTTGATTTCAGCCCGTTCGAAGAAGCGCTGTCCGCCATAGATGCGATACGGAATTCGCTCACGTAACAAGGCTTCTTCCAAAACGCGCGATTGGGCGTTGGATCGGTACAGAATCGCGATATCGCTACGGGCCAGGCCGGTTTTCAGCGCGCTTTCGATGGTTTCGACAACGTAGCGGGCTTCGTCATGTTCGTTGAATGCGGCGTACAGGTTGATCGCTTCGCCTTCGCCGCCATCGGTCCACAGCTCCTTACCCAGGCGCCCGGTGTTGTTGGCGATCAGGGCGTTGGCGGCCTTCAGAATGCCGGCGGTAGAGCGATAGTTCTGCTCCAGTCGAATGGTCACGGCGTCGGGAAAGTCTTCGGAATACTGGTAGATGTTCTCGATTTTTGCCCCACGCCAGCCGTAAATCGACTGATCGTCGTCACCGACCACCATCAGGCTGTCGCCACCCTTGGCCAGCAGGCGTAACCAGGCGTACTGCACGGCGTTGGTATCCTGGAACTCGTCCACCAGAATGTGCCGGAAACGCTTCTGATAATGCGCCAGCAGCCCCGGATGGTCGCGCCACAGGTCGAGGGCACGCAGCAGCAGTTCGGAGAAGTCGATAACGCCGGCGCGCAGGCACGCGGCCTCATAGGCCTCGTAGATGCTGCGCATGGTCGCCAGGAACAGATCGCCGCTGGCTTGAATGTGCTGCGGGCGCAGACCTTCGTCTTTCTGCCCGTTGATGAACCATTGGGCCTGGCGGGCCGGCCAGCGTTGCTCATCCAGACCGAGCTCGCGGATTACCCGCTTGACCAGCCGCTGCTGGTCGTCGCTGTCGAGAATCTGGAAGGTCTGGCTCAGCCCGGCTTCCTGCCAATGCGCCCGCAACAAGCGGTGCGCCAAGCCGTGGAAGGTGCCGACCCACATGCCGGCCGGGTTGATGCCCATCAGCTGTTCGATGCGTTGGCGCATCTCGGCAGCTGCCTTGTTGGTGAACGTCACCGACAGGATGGAGTGGGGAGACGCGTTTTCGACCTGGATCAACCAAGCGATACGGTGCACCAGCACTCGGGTTTTACCGGAACCAGCACCGGCCAGGACCAACTGACGACCCACGGGGGCCGCTACGGCCTGGCGTTGGGCATCGTTGAGGGAGTTCAGCAGAAGGGAGAGATCATCGCGCATCGGGGCATTCTAGGGGGCGGCGACACACCGGGCAAACCCCGCTTTGCTTTAGCCGATAAAAGATTCGCGCGGGACGACCGGTCAGTCATCGGCTATAAGCGTTGGCCGCTCTACTCTGGCGGCTTCGAGGTCGAGTCGGGCGGCCGGTGCTTTTGTCTGTTTTTTGATCTGTAGCAGTTTGGTCCGGGCACTGCCTTGTGTATGCTCCGTCGATGTTTCGGGCTCATGCTCATCATTATAAGAACAAGAACATTGCCTATGACCCTCAGCTCCGATCTGTCGGGCCCCTCCGTGGAGCCCCGGGTTATCCGAAAGCAATACGCCATGGAAATGGCGGTCGAACGCACGCGTCTGCTGTATCAGGGCTCTTTGCTGCCCACTCTGTTCATGTTGACCAATGGTCTGGTCTGCGCCGGTTTGCTCTGGAGCCCGCAGCGCTACTTCCTGGTCACGGTCTGGCTGGTGTGGTTGCTGTCGTTGGTGGCGTTGCGGGTAATTCAGGTGGCCGCCTTCGATTCGGCTATTCCCAACCGCCAGGCCCATCCGATCTGGCGACGCATGTTTTTACTGGGTTCGGGGCTCACCGGCCTGACGCTGGCCGGCGCGGGTATCGCTCTGGTTCCCGCTGACAATTTCATCCAGCAAGCCTGGGTTTTCGGCCTGATCGGCGCGGCGGCCCTTTCAGCCAGCGTTGCCTACGCCGTCAGCCTGCCGGCTTTTCTGTCGTTCACCTTGCCCTGTTTATTGCCGGCCATCGCCTACATGTTTTGGGGGCAGGAGCAGGGCTGGGGCTGGTTTGGTCTGATTTTGCTCGGTGCATTGAGCGTGGTCGCCTGGCAGGTCAATCGGCTGATCGATAGCGGCCTGTTGCGACGTTTCCAGAATCAGGCGCTGATCGAGCATTTGCAGCAAGCGCAAAACTGCAGCGATCAGCTCAATAAAGAGCTGGCCAAGGAAATCGACCAGCGTCGGCGTGCCGAAGACGAATTGCGTGAAATCCAGGCCGGTCTGGAAACTCGCGTGGCTCAGCGCAGCCTGGAACTGGACGCCGCCAACCAGGCATTGAGCAAGAGTGAAGCGCGTCTGGCGCTGGCATTGAAGGCCAGTGAGCTGGGACTGTGGGACTGGAACCTGCAAACCGATGAAGTCCATCACACGCACATTCAGGAATTGTTCGGCCTGGAGCCGGAATACGTGACGGCGATGTTGCGCCACCTCAAGCCCCGTCTGCATCCCGAGGATCTTCCGGCACTGAGAAAGGCGTTGGTCGAGCATTTGAAGGGCCGAACCGAGGATTATCAGATCGAATACCGCGTGCGCCATGGCGACGGTCACTGGGTCTGGATCGAGGATCGCGGGCGGGCGGTCGAGCGGGCCGAAAACGGCCGGGTGATCCGCATGGTGGGCACTCGCCGTGACATCAGCGTCAGCAAGGCACTTGAAGAGCAGCAGCAATTGGCGGCGACGGTGTTCGAGGCAGCCAGCGAAGGCATCATGATCTTCGACCCCAACTACGCCCTGATCGCGGTCAATCAGGCTTTCAGTCGTGTAACCGGTTATGAGATCGAGGACATGCTCGGGCGCAATGCCGTCGAGTTGCCATGCAGCCGCGACGCTCGCCGTCATTACGCAGCGATTCATCAGGCACTGGAGCAGCACGGCAGCTGGCAGGGCGAACTGGTGGAAGCCCGCAAGAACGGCGAGATGTACCCACAATGGCTGCAATTGAATACTGTGCGCAATACTCGGGGAAAAGTTAGCCATATTGTCGGCTTCTTCGCAGATCTCTCCGCTCGCCGAGAATCCGAAGAGCGGATGCGCTACCTGACCCATTACGACGAACTCACCGGCCTGGCCAACCGTTCGATGTTCCGCGAACGGCTCAGCGAGGCGCATCAGCGTGTGCGTCAGGGCGGTTATCGCAGCCTGGCGTTACTGCACATCAACCTGGACCGCTTCAAGCAACTCAACGACAGTTTGGGTCATGAGGTCGCCGACCAGTTGTTGCAGAAAATGGCCCGACGACTGGTCAATGCGCTGCCTGAGGCGGACACCATCGCGCGTTTGTCCGGCGATGAGTTTGCCGTGCTGTTCAACTCCTATGGCAACCTGTCGAGCCTGGCGCGGGTGGCCACACGTTTGGCGAACAAGTTGCGTTTGCCGGTGACGGTCGAGGGGCATGAACTGGTGCTCAGCGCGTCAATGGGCATCAGTCTGTTGCCGGATAATGCTCGGGAAATTTCCGCGTTGGTCAGCCAGTCGAACATGGCCATGCAACATGCCAAGCATTTGGGTGGCAACAACTTCCAGTTCTACACTGACAGCTTGCAAGCCAGCACGCTGGAGCGCTTGCAGCTGGAAAACCAACTGCGTAAAGCGGTTGAAGAGAAGCAGTTGAAGGTTTTTTACCAGCCGAAACTGTGCCTCGCCACGGGCAAACTGAATGCCGCCGAGGCGTTGGTGCGTTGGGATCACCCGACCATGGGCCGCGTGCCACCGGGAGATTTCATCGGCCTGGCCGAAGAAACCGGCTTGATCGGCCCTATTGGCGAATTCGTGTTGCGCCAGGCTTGCTGGCAGGCCTGCGAGTGGCAGCGACAGGGGCTTGAGCCGATTCGGGTATCCGTCAATTTGTCGGTCCATCAGTTGCGCCAGGGTAAACTGGTCAGCCTGGTGCGACAGGTGCTGGAGGAGACCGGGCTGGCGCCGCACTACCTTGAGCTGGAACTCACGGAAAGTCAGTTGCTCGACAGCGTCGAGCACATCATCGCAACCTTCCAGCAGTTGCGTGATCTGGGCGTAAAGCTGGCGATCGACGATTTCGGCACTGGCTATTCATCCCTGAGCTACCTCAAGCGCATTCCAGTGGATTACGTGAAGATCGATCAAGCGTTCATTCGTGGCCTGGGGGAGGGCACAGAGGATGCAGCGATCACCCGGGCAATCATTGCCATGGCCCATGGCTTGTCGTTGAAAGTCGTGGCTGAAGGCGTGGAGCGACGGGAACAGCTTGAATTCCTCAAGGGCGAACACTGCGATGAGGTGCAAGGGTATCTCATCAGTCGGCCGATAGAGGCGGATGGGCTGGCAGCGCTACTACGTGAACAAGGCATGGATTGAAGGGGCAAGTCCCGTCGACCCCTTGCGAAGGTCGACGGGCAGCTTGATTTTGGTATTTCTTAGTGGGTAATCAGAACTTTGTCGATACGGTGCAGCAACTCGCCTTTATAGAAGATGCTAACGCTGGGGACATTGGTGTCGCCCATTACTTTGTATTCGACAAACTTGTCGCTTTCAACTTGCAAGGATGGCTCGTCGGATGTTTCCAGTTTCAGCTCCAGCCGCACATTGAATGACTTGTCCTGCAGTTTCATGTATTCCAGTTTGGGTGTGACACCGCTGTGGGGTACGGTTACGGTGCCATAGACGCGGAAAGACGGGTTGCCCGGCATCCGGTCGATTTGTGCGGTCCAGTTTTTGGTTTTAATACTCATGTTTAATAATTCCTTTAATTAACTAAGGTGGCTTCCTGCCGGATTAATATATCTATCTGAAATGGAGAATTGGAGATGTTTGTGGTTCTGGTTTGTAAGGCTGTATGTTTTTGTGAATGTCAATGTAATAACTATGGGTAGTACTTTGATCGGCGAATATTTATTGGTTGTCATGGTCAGGTCGCGCATGGATGACCTGCTTGAACACCGAAACTGAGTGCTACATGAGGCGCGAGTACCTGAAATCGAGGGATCTGGTTACGCATTGAGCAGGCAAAATGCCGATTCATGTAGTATAACTACAAGCGTGCTACATCCCCGGCACCTGCCAATAACAAAGAGTCCAGCCCTTTGAATCTGCTGCAACACATCGCCCAGTCTCGCCACCTGTTACGCAAGTCGGAGCTCAAGGTCGCCGATCACGTGCTGCTTGACCCCGCGGCCGTGATGCACAGCTCCATGGCCGACCTGGCCCATAGCGTCGGTATCAGCGAGCCGACCATCGTGCGTTTTTGCCGCGCCATCGGTTGCTCCGGGTTTCAGGACCTGAAGTTGAAGCTGGCCCAAAGCCTGGCGGCAGGCGCGAGTTTCGGGCAGTTCGCGATCCATGAAGATGACTCGGTCGCCGACTACAGCCTGAAAATCTTCGACACCACCCTGCATACCCTGATGGAGGTTCGCGAGAAGCTCGATCCGGTAGAGTTGCAGCGAGCGGTGACGCTGATGTCCCAGGCCCAGCGCGTGGAGTTCTATGGCTTTGGCGCCTCGGGTGCGGTAGCGGCAGATGCGCAGCACAAGTTTTTCCGTTTGCTGCTGACAGCGGCAGCGTATTCCGACCCGCACATGCAAGCGATGTCGGCGGTGACCCTGAAACCGACCGATGTGGCGATCTGCATTTCCCAGTCCGGGCGTTCCAAGGACCTGCTGATCACCGCCAACCTGGTGCGCGAAAGCGGTGCTTCGTTGATCACCCTGTGCCCAAGCCAGACGCCGTTGGCCGAGCTGTCGACCGTCAACCTGGCAATCGACGTGCATGAGGACACCGAAATTTACACACCGCTGACCTCGCGGATCGCTCACCTGGTGGTGATCGACGTGCTGGCAATGGGCGTGGCCATGGCGCGCGGGCCGAGCCTGGTCAACCACCTCAAGAGCGTCAAGCGCAGCCTGCGCAGCTTGCGGTTGTCGCCCAAGTCAGTGAAAGCGCTGGACGATTGATCATCTGAAAAGGCGGAGGGTCGTTCCGACCTTCATTCGCGAGCAGGCTTGCCCCTACAGTGGTTTTTCGGTGCTGCACGGAATCTGTTCACACCACTAAACCTGCTCGCGAAGGCGTCATTGAATTCACCACAACA
Source organism: Pseudomonas sp. G(2018) (assembly GCF_005502415.1). NCBI lineage: Bacteria > Pseudomonadati > Pseudomonadota > Gammaproteobacteria > Pseudomonadales > Pseudomonadaceae > Pseudomonas > Pseudomonas sp. G(2018). The sequence continues at coordinate 31,704 of NZ_SCOO01000019.1, forward strand.
TTCATCAGGCTGTAACGCCCAGGCCGCCAAACCGTCATCCCCCGCGCCTATCTTGAAGCTCCCGTACTCGCCTTGGGAGACTCGAAATGGCCCAGCCCTACGAAGAACGCAACAGCGCCGTCAAAACCCGTCGTCAGCAGGAAGATCAGCGCCGCATGGAGTTTCGCCGCGCCATCGAAGATCGCTGCGAACGCCGTCAGCTTCTTGCCGAGATCGGCGATTTTCCGGAAGAGTTCGAACTCAATTACTGGCAGGCGGCCTCGACAGCTTCCCGTCGAAACGCTCAACCAGGCCGCTGATCTGCACCCGCTCACTTCGCACAAACGCAAGGAATGCGTGAGCCACCGGTGACAACCGTTTGGCCTTGGCTTGCACCAGGCACCAACTGCGGTACAGCGGCAGTTCTTCGACCGGCAACTCGATCAACCCGCCGGTCACCAGTTCCAGGTTCAGGGCGTGGCGCGTCAACAGTGCCACGCCCAGGCCTGCCAACACACATTCACGCTGGGCTTCGGCTGAGGACACTTCCTGTGTCTGGTTGAAGTGCACACGCTTCTCCTTGAAATACTCTTCGCACGCAAGGCGTGTGCCGGAGCCGGGTTCGCGCAGCAGCAGTGTGTAAGGTTCAAGATCCTGCAGGCGCAACGGCCCCATGTGGCACAGCGGATGATCGGGCGGCGCGACAGCAACGATCGGGTTGTTGAGGAACGGCATGAACTCCAGCCCCATGTCTTGCGGCACCATGGACATGATCACCAGATCATCGCGGTTATCGGAGAGGCGTCGAATCACTTGACCGCGGTTGACTACTGTCAGTTGCAGGTTCACCTCCGGATGTTGACGCTTGAACGCGGCAAACAGGTGGGGGACGAAGTACTTGGCGCTGGATTCCACCGCCAATTTCAGCTGCCCCTGCAATGAGCCCTGCATGTCGGAGAGCTGCATGTCGAGGTTTTCCAGGCGCCCGAAAATGTCCCGGCTGGCGCGTTGCAGTGCTTCAGCCGCTTCCGTCATGTAGAGTTTTTTGCCGACGTAATCGAACAAAGGTTGGCCAATCAGCTCCTCCAGTTGACGAATCTGTAAGCTGACGGCCGGTTGTGTGAGCGACATTTCGTCGGCTGCGCGGCTGTAGGACCTCAGATCACAGACTTCGTTGAAGATCTGCAATTGACGCAATGTCATACGCATCAGGGACTTACGCATTTTTATGTGTTCTCGCCGCAGGCTGATGCTTCAACTATAAGTCTTTACTTATGCATGACCCAATTATTATTCATTTTTGTTAATCCCTTGTGAGCGCTAGTGTGGTCCTGCGACCAAATTGAAACATTTGGTCACGCGTCGACCTGGTCTAGCAGGTCGTGGGTACCACCGGCTCAAGGGAATTTCCAAGTGATAACAAAGATCCTGATCGCCAACCGTGGTGAGATTGCCGTACGAATCGTGCGTGCCTGCGCCGAAATGGGCATCCGCTCGGTCGCGATCTATTCCGACGCCGACCGCCATGCCCTGCATGTGAAGCGTGCGGACGAGGCCCACAGTATTGGTGCCGAGCCCCTGGCGGGTTACCTGAACCCGCGCAAGCTGGTGAACCTGGCCGTGGAGACCGGTTGCGATGCGTTGCATCCTGGCTACGGTTTCCTTTCGGAAAACGCCGAATTGGCGGACATCTGCGCCGAGCGCGGTATCAAGTTCATCGGTCCATCGGCTGAAGTCATTCGCCGTATGGGCGACAAGACCGAAGCCCGCCGCAGCATGATCAAGGCCGGTGTGCCGGTCACTCCGGGCACCGAAGGCAACGTCTCGGGGATCGAAGAAGCCCTGAGCGAAGGCGATCGCATCGGTTATCCGGTGATGCTCAAGGCCACGTCCGGTGGTGGCGGCCGCGGTATCCGTCGCTGCAACAGCCGCGAAGAGCTCGAACAGGCTTTCCCGCGGGTCATCTCCGAAGCCACCAAGGCCTTCGGTTCTGCGGAAGTGTTCCTGGAAAAATGCATCGTCAATCCGAAACATATCGAAGCGCAGATCCTCGGCGACAGCTTTGGCAACGTGGTGCATCTGTTCGAGCGTGATTGCTCGATCCAGCGCCGCAACCAGAAGCTGATCGAGATTGCCCCGAGCCCGCAGCTGACCCCTGAGCAGCGCGCCTACATCGGCGACCTGTCGGTACGTGCCGCCAAAGCCGTGGGTTACGAGAACGCCGGTACCGTGGAGTTCCTGCTCGCCGAGGGCGAGGTGTACTTCATGGAGATGAACACCCGGGTGCAGGTGGAACACACCATCACCGAAGAAATCACCGGTATCGACATTGTCCGCGAGCAGATCCGCATTGCTTCCGGCCTGCCGCTTTCGGTGAAGCAGGAAGACATCCACCACCGTGGTTTCGCCCTGCAATTCCGGATCAACGCCGAAGACCCGAAAAACAACTTCCTGCCGAGCTTCGGCAAGATCACTCGTTACTACGCACCCGGCGGTCCCGGCGTACGTACCGATACGGCGATCTACACCGGTTACACCATTCCGCCGTTCTACGATTCCATGTGCCTGAAACTGGTGGTGTGGGCGCTGACCTGGGAAGAGGCGATGGACCGTGGTTTGCGCGCCCTCGACGACATGCGTCTGCAAGGGGTCAAGACCACCGCCGCCTACTATCAGGAAATCCTGCGCAATCCGGAATTCCGTAGCGGCCAGTTCAACACCAGCTTCGTTGAAAGCCACCCTGAACTGACCAACTACTCGATCAAGCGCAAACCCGAAGAGCTGGCCCTGGCCATCGCCGCCGCCATCGCCGCCCACGCAGGCCTGTGAGGAATAAAACAATGTCCAAGAAGATTCACGTAACCGACACCATCCTGCGCGACGCCCACCAATCGCTGCTCGCGACCCGCATGCGCACCGAAGACATGCTGCCGATCTGCGACAAGCTCGACAAAGTCGGCTACTGGTCGCTGGAATGCTGGGGCGGCGCCACGTTCGACGCCTGCGTGCGCTTCCTGAAGGAAGACCCGTGGGAGCGTCTGCGCCAGCTGCGCGCGGCATTGCCTAACACCCGTCTGCAAATGCTCTTGCGCGGCCAGAACCTGCTGGGCTACCGCCACTACAGCGACGACGTGGTCAAGGCTTTCGTCGCCAAGGCAGCGGTCAACGGCATCGACGTGTTCCGCATCTTCGACGCCATGAACGACGTGCGTAACCTGCGCGTGGCCATCGAAGCGGTGAAAGCGGCGGGCAAGCATGCCCAGGGCACCATCGCCTACACCACCAGCCCGGTGCACACCATTGATGCGTTCGTGGCACAAGCCAAGCAAATGGAAGCCATGGGTTGTGACTCGGTGGCGATCAAGGACATGGCCGGTTTGCTGACCCCATACGCCACCGGCGAACTGGTCAGGGCGTTGAAAGCCGAGCAGTCGCTGCCTGTGTTCATCCACTCCCATGACACGGCCGGCCTGGCCACGATGTGCCAGCTCAAGGCCATCGAAAACGGTGCCGACCACATCGACACCGCGATCTCCAGCTTCGCCTCCGGCACCAGCCACCCGGGTACCGAGTCGATGGTCGCCGCCCTTAAAGGCAGCGAGTACGACACCGGTCTGAACCTGGAGCTGCTGCAGGAAATCGGCCTGTATTTCTACGCCGTGCGCAAGAAGTATCACCAGTTCGAAAGCGAATTCACCGCAGTCGATACCCGCGTACAGGTCAATCAGGTTCCGGGTGGCATGATCTCCAACCTGGCCAACCAGCTCAAAGAGCAGGGCGCCCTTAATCGCATGAGCGAAGTGTTGGCAGAGATCCCGCGTGTTCGCGAAGACCTCGGCTTTCCGCCGCTGGTGACCCCGACCTCGCAGATTGTCGGCACCCAGGCGTTCTTCAACGTGCTGGCCGGCGAGCGCTACAAGACCATCACCAACGAAGTGAAGCTGTATCTGCAAGGCGGTTACGGCAAGGCGCCAGGCGCCGTGAACGAGAAACTGCGTCGCCAGGCCATTGGCAGCGAAGAGGTGATCGACGTTCGCCCGGCCGACCTGCTCAAGCCGGAAATGGCCAAGCTGCGTGCCGATATCGGTGCCTTGGCCAAGTCTGAAGAAGACGTGCTGACCTTTGCCATGTTCCCGGACATCGGCCGCAAGTTCCTCGAAGAGCGTGCCGCCGGCACCCTGACACCGGAAGTGTTGTTGCCGATTCCTGAAGCCGGCGGTGTTGCCTCGGCCGGCGGTGAAGGCGTGCCGACCGAATTCGTCATCGACGTTCACGGTGAAACCTATCGCGTTGACATCACCGGTGTCGGCGTCAAGGCTGAAGGCAAGCGTCACTTCTACCTGTCCATCGATGGCATGCCGGAAGAAGTTGTGTTCGAACCGCTCAACGAATTCGTCAGCGGTGGCAGCAGCAAGCGCAAACAAGCCACTGCACCGGGCCACGTCAGCACCACCATGCCGGGCAACATCGTCGATGTGCTGGTCAAGGAAGGCGACACCGTCAAGGCGGGCCAAGCGGTGCTGATCACCGAAGCGATGAAGATGGAAACCGAAGTCCAGGCTGCCATCGCCGGTAAAGTCACCGCCATTCACGTGGCCAAGGGCGACCGGGTGAACCCGGGCGAAATCCTGATCGAGATCGAAGGCTGAGTTAACAGCCTCGATACAACGCTTTAAACCTCGGGGGGGCATGTGCTCCCCTTTTTTTGCACTGAAGAAACACCGGATCAATGTGGGAGCGGGCTTGCCCGCGAAGGCGTACAGTCCAGATGCAGATAATCAGCCGCGGCACTCGGCAAGCGTTTTCAGTTGCCCAGAATCCGTCTGGTTTTCATCGCTCAACCACTGCTCGAACCCCGCCGCAATCGCCGGCCATTCCGAGTCCAGAATCGAATACCACGCCGTATCCCGGTTTTGCCCCTTGACCACCATGTGCTGGCGAAACACCCCTTCAAAACTGAAACCCAGACGCTCGGCTGCGTATTTGGAACGGACGTTGCCGTTGTTGCACTTCCACTCCAGGCGCCGGTAGCCGAGGGTGAAGGATTCCTTGGCTAGCAGGTAAATCGCCTCGGTGCTTTTCGGCGAGCGCTGCATGGGGGCGCCGAAGGTGACGTGGCCGATTTCGATGCGGCCCTGGGCCGGGACGATGGACATCAGGCTGAGGATGCCTTGCACGTCGCCGCTGGCGCGGTCGATCACGCTGAAGAAATACGGGTCGCTGTGGGCGGCGTGGTTGTTCAGCCAATCATTGAAAGCGCTGCGCTCGGGGAAGGGGCCGTAAGGCAAATAGTCCCAAAGCTTCGGATCAGCACCCGGACCTTGCAGGGCTTTGAACAAGGCATCGCCATGGCGCGCCGGGTCGAGTTTTTCCAGGCGGATGAAACGCCCCTCGATGGTTTGAACTGTTGGCGCCGGGACGCCTTTCCAGTCCGCGAGTGAAGTCGACATGCTGTTCTCCTTGAACCTTAAATGGCTTTGCGAAACTGGATGAAACCGGGGCGTTCGGCGATGCGCTCGTAGAGCTGGATCGCGGTGGCGTTGGTTTCGTGAGTCAGCCAGTGCACTTTGCAGCAACCGTCGGCCTTGGCGGTAGCGTAGACGTGTTCGATCAGCAGGCGACCGACGCCGGTGCCGCGGGTTTGCGGTTCTACCAACAGGTCTTGCAGGTAGCAGGAGTTTTCGATGCTCCAGTTCGAACGATGGTAGATGAAATGCACCATGCCCACCGCTTTGCCGTCAGCCCGGGCGAGGGCGGCGTGGGTCGGTTCGCTCGGGTCGAGCAGGCGCTGCCAGGTGCTTTGGGTGACTGCTTCGGGCAGTTCGGTGTTGTAGAAGCGCAGGTAGGCTTGCCACAGCGGCAGCCAGGCGGCGTGGTCGTCGGCGCTGACCGGGCGAATCTCGATCTGAGTCATGTTCATTCCTTAACGCATCAAGTGGGCGAGGGCCTGATCGTGCACGTCAGGGCTGGCGGCCAACCCTTCGCGCACACCGGCGATGTCTGCGGTGCTACGGTTCTGACTGAGCTTGCGCTTGCCCTCCAGGCGTTCGATCGGCACGGCGAAACCGACGATGGCCTTGAGCATGCCGTCGATGTAATCGGCGGGCGCATCGGCGACTTTCCAGGGCTGGGCACGGCCGCTCTCATGGCGATCGGTCAGGGTGCTGACGATGTCGAGCAGCCGTCCGCCATCGCTGAATGTTTCGGCGCGGCCATAGGCGTGTACGGCGACGTAGTTCCAGGTCGGGACGACTTTGCCGTGTTCGGCCTTGCTTGGATAAAAGCCCGGGCTGACGTAGGCATCGGCACCGGAAAAAATCAGCAGGGCTTCGGCGCCGTCGCGCAGGTCTTTCCATTGCGGATTGGCCTTGGCCAGATGCCCGTACAGCGTACCGTTCGGGCCCTGTTCACGATGGAGTAGCACGGGCACGTGACTGGCCTGCAAACCGTGTTCGCCGTGGGTCACCAATATGGCGAGGCGGGTGGCCAGGATCAGTTCGTGCAGTTGGGACAACTCATCGATGGCAAAAGCGCGGGGCGTGTACATGGTGAAATTTTCCTTGGCGAATGCCTGCATCCTAGGCACGCTATTGGTCTGTTGTAAGAGCCATTAATGACCAATTTCATAGGTCCATTAACATGAATAGCGAGCCGCTGTCCCTGTCGTTCAACCCGGCCGGCATCGACCTCGATCGCCGCCAGGGCCTGAGCCGTCAGCTCTATCAGGCATTGCGTTTACGCGTACTCGACGGTCGACTGGCCAGCGGCACGCGATTGCCGGCCAGTAGGGATCTGGCCGCAGCGCTGTCGATTTCGCGCAACAGCGTGGTGCGTGCCTACGATCAGCTGTATGCCGAAGGCTTTATCGAGGGGCGGGTCGGTGACGGGACTTATGTCGCACAGTTGCCGCAAAGCACGATGCCCGGGAAAAAACTATCCACAAAAGTATCCACAGGGTTGTCAACAGGCTTACCCACAGCCTTATCCACAAAATGGCTGGATTTGCCTGTGGTTTCATCCAGTAAAGTTATCCACAGCGGTGCTTTGCGACGTGTTGAAAAGAACCATTTACCAGTGCCACCGAGCGGTCCGCCTCGCGCATTTCGCGTAGGTGTTCCAGCGTTCGATCTGTTTCCTTTTGAGGTGTGGGCCAAGCTGAACGCGGCTTTCTGGCGCAAACCGGATTTACAACAGCTATGTTATGGCGACCCGGCCGGCGATGCGCGTTTACGGGGCATGATTGCGGCCTACTTGCGCAGTTCCCGCGGCATGCAGTGCACAGCTGAGCAAATTGTGATCACCAGTGGCGCGCAACAGGGAATCAGCCTTTGTGCACAGTTGCTGGTGGAGCCCGGCGATGGGGTGGCCATTGAAAATCCGGGGTATCGAGCCGCCGGTCATGCCTTCGCCGTGGCCGGGGCGCGTCTGTACGGAGTGGCGGTGGACAGCGAGGGCATCGATTGCGCTGAATTGTCAGTGCTGAGCGACTGTCGTCTGGCCTATGTCACACCTTCGCACCAGTACCCGACCGGTGTGGTCATGAGCCTGGCGCGACGTCTGGAGTTACTGGCCTGGGCTGAACGCACCCAAGGCTGGATCGTCGAGGACGACTACGATGGCGAGTATCGCTACAGCGGCGCGCCATTGGCACCCTTGGCGGCGCTTGATCGACAGGGGCGGGTTTTGTACGTCGGGACCTTTGGCAAGGTTGCTTTTCCGGCATTACGCCTGGGTTACCTGGTGTTGCCGCCGGGGTTGGTGGAAGCGTTTTCGCAACGTCGGGCGGTGGATGTCCGGCACTCGGAAGTCAGCACGCAAGCGGTGATGGCCGAGTTCATGGCTGCAGGGCATTTTCAGCGGCACATCCGCCGCATGCGTCGGGCTGCTCTGAGTCGTCGCAATACCCTTCTGGCGAATTGGCTAAAAGATATCCCCGGCGTGGGCAGTCTGCCCAGTGTGGCAGCCGGGCTGCATATGACGGTTTCGGTCGAGAGCGTGGCTCGCGAACGTGAGTTGGTGGCGCAAGCCGAGACGGTGGGGGTTGAGATCAATGCGTTGAGCAGCTATTGGCTACCGGATTCGATCCGGCCAGCAGATGAGCGTGCCGGTCTGGTGTTGGGGTTCGCGGCTGTGCCGGAAGCCGACATTCAGGCGGCATTGGTGCGGTTGCGTTCGGCGTGGGCTCACTAAAGCGTAACTCCTGAGGGGGCGAGCCTGCTCGCGAAGACGGTATTCCAACCACAGCGGATCTGGCGGATGTACCGACCCTTTCGCGAGCAGGCTCGCTCCCACAAGGGGTGATCGTCAGTGCAACAGTGCTTGTTATCAAGTCCCTGATTTGATCTTGGTCCAGGCCCGGGTGCGTGCGCGTTCGGCATCGCGCGGCAGCGGTTGCAAGGTGTAGAGCGTACTCATCGCCGTTTCGGTGGGGTACAGGTTCGGGTTGTTGCGGATCGCCGGGTCGACCAGCTCGGTGGCGTCCTTGTTCGGGTTCGGGTAGCCGACAAAGTCGCTGACCGGCGCGATCACTTGGGGTTGCAGCAAGTAATTGATGAAGGTGTAGGCGTCCTCTGGGTTCTTCGCGCCCTTCGGAATGGCCAGCATGTCGAACCAGATCGGTGCGCCTTCCTTGGGCAGACGCATGTCGACGGTCACGCCGTTTTTGGCTTCCTTGGCGCGGTTGGCGGCCTGGGAGAAGCTGCCGGAATAGCCGACCGCGACGCAGATGTCGCCATTAGCGATATCGGCCATGTACTTGGACGAGTGGAAGTAGGTGACGTACGGGCGGATCTTCATCAACAGCGCTTCAGCCTTGTCGTAGTCCGCAGGCTTTTTGCTGTTGGGGTCCAGGCCCAGATGTTGCAGCGCCAGGGGCAGGATCTCCGATGGCGAATCGAGCAGGGCGACACCGCATTGCTTGAGCTTGCTGATGTTTTCTTCCTTGAAGATCAGGTCCCAGCTATCCACCGGTGCACTGTCACCCAGCGCCGCCTTGACCTTGTCCGGATTGAAGCCGATCAGGATGGTGCCGTACATGTAGGGCACGGCGAATTTGTTGCCCGGATCGTTGGCTTCGATCAGCTTCATCAGCTTGGGATCGAGATGATTCCAGTTCGGCAATTTGCTGCGGTCCAGCGGCTGGAACACACCGGCTTCAATCTGTTTGGCGAGGAACACGTTGGACGGCACCACCACGTCATAGCCGGAGTTGCCGGTCAGCAGCTTGGCTTCGAGGGCTTCGTTGGTATCGAAGATGTCGTAGACCAGTTTGGTCTGGGTGTTCTGCGCCTTGAAATCTTCCAGGGCCTTGGGGGTGATGTAGTCGAACCAGTTGTAAACGCGCAACGTTCGCTCTTCGGCATGGGCGGCGCCACTGAGCAGCGCGGCGCCTATCACCGTGGAGCAGAGCGCTGGCGCGATAAAACGCTTGAGTCTGTTCATTGTTGTTATTTCCCCTGGGCGCTTTCAAAACCTTCGAGAACGTTCACGGCATTGATGCCGATTTCTTCAACGGCGTAGCCGCCTTCCATCACGAACAATGTTGGCTTGCCGAGACCGGCAATGCGCTTGCCCATGGCCAGATAGTCCGGGCTGTCGAGTTTGAATTGTGAGATCGGATCATCCTTGAAGGTGTCGACGCCCAGGGACACGACGATGATATCGGCGCCGTAGTTTTCGATCTCCTTGCAGGCCTGTTCCAGTGCTGCGCTCCACACATCCCAGCCCGAACCTGCCGCCAGCGGATAGTTGAAGTTGAAGCCTTCACCTTCGCCTTCGCCCAGCTCGTCTTCATAGCCAAGGAAGAAGGGGAATTCGGCTTCCGGGTGACCGTGGATCGAGGTGAACAAGACGTCATTGCGCTCGTAGAAAATCGATTGGGTGCCGTTGCCGTGGTGGTAGTCGACATCGAGGATCGCGACTTTTTTGTGGCCCTGATCGAGGAATGCCTGGGCGGCGATGGCGGCGTTGTTGAGGTAGCAATAACCCCCCATCAAATCGCCGGCGGCGTGGTGTCCCGGTGGACGGCACAGGGCAAAGGCACTGCGGGCGCCGCGCTGGATTTCCGCTTGTGCGGTCAGCGCTACTTGCGCCGCGCTGTATGCCGCTTGCCAGGTGCCGGCGGTGATCGGGGCGCCGCCGTCGAAACTGTAGTAACCGAGTTCGCCGTGCAGGCTGGTGGGCTTGATGCGGCGCAAGGTACGCGCCGGCCAGGTGTAAGGCAGCAAGTCGCCGTCGGTTTTGAATTCGGTCCAACGAGCCCAGGCGCCTTTGAAGAAATCGAGGTAGTCGCGGCTGTGGACGCGCGCGATCGGATCGAGGCCGAAATCCTTCGGTCCTTCTACAGGGCCGAGGTTCTGGTTTTGCACCCGTGCCAGCACGTGGTCGGCACGCGACGGCATCTCGAAGCAGGGTTTGAGTTGCCCGTCGATCAATTCACAACGGCCGTGGTGCAGGTGGTGATCATCCGAGTAGATCGTCAGCATTTCTTGTTCTCCGCAGGCTGATTCGGTTGAACACAGTCTTGCGGGGCCGGCCGTTTTGGAAAACGGCAGGAAAGGCCAAAAGGGGATCGATATGGCCAAAATACTTGACCGAAATTCGCCCCCTGATGATGCGATGGTGCACCGACCTTGGGCGTGGAATGCGTGTCCTGTGGGAGGTTAGTGCGGCCGGAACTGGCTCGGCGCCACGCCGCTCCAGCGCACAAACGCATGACGGAAACTCGCGGTTTCGCTGAAACCCAGTGCTTCGGCAATCCGGTAGATCGGCAGTTGATCCTCGCAAAGCATTTGCTTGGCCTGTTCGAAGCGAAGTTCGTCGAGCAACTCCTGATAGCTGCACCCCATGTCCTTGAGATGTCGGCGCAAGGTCCGCGCGGAACAGTTCATCTGTTCGGCCAGCCCTTCAAGCCCCGGTGCCGCGTTCAATTGCGCACTGAGCAGCTGGCGAATCCGCCCCAGCCATGCCTGGCGCCCTGTGAACTCGGTGTTCTGCTTGCGGCAGCGTTCAGCCATGGCCTGATGGGTGATGACATCCGCCAGGGGCAAGGGCTGGTCCAGCCACTGTTGGTCGAAGGCAAAGGCGTTGTCCCGCGCACCGAAGTGCAGCGGGCAATCAAAGTGCTCGGCGTAAGTCGTCTCATAATCGGGTGCGGCATGTTCGAAGCGTGCGGCCAACAGCGGCAGCGGGTGACCGAGAAGGTCGTCGCAGATGACTTTCAGCGAGACCAGGCAGAACTCGGCATTGAACACCGCCAGCGCCGGGTTCTCCCGGTAATCGGCGGCGACGAACCAGACGCGCTCGCCGTCGTCTTCCAGACTCAGTTCGAACAGTGTTCCCAGCAGTGCCGGATAACGCATCGCCAAACGTAATGCGTCACCGAAGGTGGCACTGGTGAGCAATGCGTAACCGAGCATGCCGTAGGACGAAACGTGCATGCGCCGCCCCAGCTCCAGGCCGATGTCGCGTTTGAGGGCAACGGCATTGGCGCAGACCTGCATCTCCTGGTTGGTCGTGATGCGCGTGTCGGCCCGGCTGAGGTCTGCCGCGCTGATGCCACTGCCGGCAAGCAGCGCTTCGCTCGACAGGCCCTCGGCCTTGAAGGTGCTGAGGATCAGGGAGACGGCGTTGAGGGTGGTGAGGTGGGAGTGGAGCATGTAAGCATCCGGTTACTAAATATACGTAACGAAAGGCAAGTTTTGTGCCGGATTGAAATAGCACAGTATTAAAGGTGTGGCTGCTCGCCATTTAAATTTATAGATAGTTAGTGAGTTTGCCCACTGTCATTAATATCAGTTTAGATGGGTGGAATTAGTATTTCGTCGGATTTTTTTAGAGTGGTTTAATAATAATTAATTTGCGGATTTAAATTTGACCCTGCGTTAACTGTGAGCTAGTTTTTCGATCGTTACAGATCATGCTGTTCATTAATTTTAAAAGGTGAACGAAATGGATATGAAGGAGATTCAAGCCTGGCTGGACAATAAACCCGCGGATGCTCCAAAAGAAAGTGGAGAGGCTACGGTAGACGTAGATGGCGTGAGTAAAACCTATCCGGCGCAATATTTAGATTTGAACAGTGGTGGTATTTTAATGTTCTTCGGTTATCCAGGTGGACACCCGGTAACAGAGGGAGTCTTCATAAGAGTTCACGAGGACGATCTCGGAAAGGATATTGTTTTACCACACCCCTATGCGTTGGTTAATTGCATTCACAACTCTCAATCATATGGTCCGGAAAACGGAACACTAACGGTCAGATTTAATGAGTCCCCGGTCACCGGGGAATTTGATATTAAGGTACGAAATGGAGCACCGGTCTCCGAGCTAAAGAACGGAAAATTCGGTATTTCTCCGGTGAAGACTTAAATCCAGCCGTTCAGGCGGGATGGGCGATTCCAGGAGTCGGCTTGCTGGCGAAGCTCATGCACCGCGTTGACTTGATCCCCGGTAAGTCGGCTCCTACGGAGTTTTGAGTGTTCGCATTCTCGGTTACGTGTTGCCGTGACTCAGCGCCCTTACGGTGGCAAGGGCGTTGGATGTCGCCGGATGTTCATAACCTCTGTTTTCTTAGCCCGCGTTGAAAAACAGCGCCTGAGCCTGTTCAAGGCCAATCATGCTGCGGTAGTAGGCCAGTTGTTGTGCAGCATTGAGTCCTTTGGGGGTATCTGCGCTCAGCCCCAGACTTTGCTCCTTCGGGGTTTTCAAACGACCGTAGAGAAAGACCCTGGCAGGCACCCACGAAGTGGAATACAGGAAATGTGCGTACCAGAGAGCCTCCCCGCTTTTCTGATCACGAATCGTGTACTGATCCAGATATCGAGTCGTGCCCCCTTTGAGGCGACGTCGATTAATGGTTTTCGCAATCCTTATCTCCTGTTTGCCTTTCAGCCACTCAATGCCCGAGAGGGTGGGCGGTTGTTCCTTGATCAGCTTCAACATATTGAGGGTGGCTTGCTGGTAGAGGTTCTGCGAAGCGGCCTTGAGCGCTTTATTGACTTGTGCGGCCGGGGTGGTACTGCTCTCGGTGGCATTGTTGTCGGTCAACGCTTGCTCGATGCTGCTGCTGACCTGTTCCAGCTTCAGGGCATGTTGGTGAAACAGGTACTCAATGCCGAAAGGTGAGCGCCCCGGTTGTTTCGTTAGTTCGGCCATGCGTGCATTGAAAGCAGGGAGTCCTTCGAGCAGCGCCTGGCCTTGGTCGACACTGTTCACCAGATCCGGCGTTACTTCTGCGGTCGAGGCAACATCCACGTGTCTAACCCAGACATCCGAGTCTTTGCGATGGAAGGTTGCTATGACCTTGTCGGTGAGCGGTGAAGTGATGTCGACCAGATCAGTTTCCAACCCTTGGGAGGTAAGACGCGGCTCACCGATGAGTACCCCGTTGTAACGTGTGCGGATGAATTTTCTTTTTGGCCTTGGCGGTTGCACAGGGAGGGAGGGGCGAGCGCGTATCGCATCTCTTTCTTCGAGTACCACGACCAGCTTGTGCGCGGCGCGGTCCTTGAATCCATTGAGCTGTTGGCGCAGGCGTGTGACCGGTGCTTCAAGGACATCCTCGGCGTTCACAGTGTTGAAATCCATCAAGCGTTCGTCGATGACATTGAATTGTTCGATCAGGTTGTTGAGGGTATCGATTCGTTCGTCGAGGCGATTGACACTGTGTTCTTCCAATGTGTCCCGCAAGACTTGAACGGCCATGTCGGCGTTATCGACGATCTTGTCCAGGCTGGACCACGCGTCTGCCATCGTAGCCACGGTATGTTCGGGCAGGCACAGGTTGCGCGCGATTGTTATCTGGAGTGCCTTGAGATCATCGACGGTATACGAAGGCAGAAGTTGTTTGGTCTGCCGGATCAAATGCATCCCTTCCTTTTCAAAGCGCCTGAGTTCCACGGCCGCCGATTCGATAGTCCCCAGACGGGTGATCATGTCCTGACTCATTTCACTCATTTGCCGAGCGTCTTCGAAATGACGATCCTGTGGGCTCTCAGCCTGACGCTCGATTTGCTTCAAAACAGTTCGTACTTTGGGGGTGAAGGTGGTGAGGGTTTCCCGGATACCGGCATGGATGAGTTCCAGTTGAGCTTTCAGGTAGCGAAGCGACTTCTGCTGAAAGTCCGCAGTGGGCGAGAAGATCTGCAGTGATTTGAGATCATTCAGGGCTGTTGCGTATTCCGCTCGCTGGGACTCCAGCTTTTGCAGATACCGTTGGCGCATGGCTTGAGCGGTCTGGGTAGTGGCGCGGGTCATCGCCTGATGGGCCTGTTGCAACTCCGTTTGCATGGCTGCTTTACGGCTTTCGAAGACTGTCAGCTTTACACGCCTTTCGTTGGCTTCGATGGTGGCTTGAGCGCGGGCCAACCTGGACAAACTTGGCCATCCGCCACCACGCAGGCGCAGGCGTGTATCGACAAACCATTCACCCCGCGCGTTGTTGATCAGGGCCGGACCCCATCGCGAGGGTTGGCTGGCGTCGATGATGGCGACGTTGCCGCTGTCATCCACCGAGACTTCGAACCATCGCTGTCCCACGGGGGCGTACCATTTCCGGTTGAGTCCATAGAGATGCTTGTGGGCTCCTTCCTCGGTGTGGGCGGTGCCAAGTCCCTCGGGCCGGTTAATTTTTAAGCGGTCCAGTACCGTCCTCAAGCTGCCGGGCGTTCGATTCACCGCGCCACTGATATTCAAGGTTTGCTGGAAGCTGGATACCTCATGGGTGGTGGTACCGACCAGTTGTTTGACACTGACCTTCACTGTTTCGGGTGTCTTGTCGATGGTCGGTTCAATCACCGGCTCATCGTTCGCCAGGCGTTTGCCCGATGGGCCCTGGGTCGCGATATGCAGCGCGATCGCCATACCCAGATTGAGCAATACATCGGCGAAGGCGGCCCATTGCGCCTGTTTGTCGTCCCGCTCGTGTGCGTCATGCAACGCTTGCAACTGGTCCAGGACTTGCCAGATCCAGGCGCCGATGCCCACGGTGCGTCCCAAAAAAGGCAGGACGGTGTTGAACACTAACCAGCCAGCCCGTTTGAAACTGGCCCAACGGCTTTCGGCGTTCGATACCGATTGGCGATTGGCGAGTTCAACCAATGCATCCGTGTTGGCCTTGAACAGGGCTGCGAACAGATCACCCTCCAGGGCTTTTTGTCCCAGGGCGATTGGCCCGGTCATGGTCGTGAGCGCTGTGCTATCAACCAGAAACTTGATAGCCGCCCATGGCGATGGCAGGGAACCCGGAAAAACGTAAGCGGCGTAGTCGCTACGCACATCGTCCGGTAACCACGCCAGCACAGACTCCCGCAGACTGGCGGATTGCTGTATGGCATACACCAAATTGGAGGGGGAAGGGTATTGGGTCAATGGCTGGTCGAGCATGGGCCGATACAACAGGCATGGGCCGGCGGTCGGGTCCTGGGGGCCAATCACAAACATGTTGGCGACCACATCCTGGGAGTCGTCTTCTCGGCGTTTCGGAACGAAAGCCAATGGACGAATTACGATGGCCTGACCTTCGACCATCCGATCAGCGACCACGGGCTCCATCGCGGCGGCGACATAACGGTACCCGCGTGCGTCGATCCCGGCCTGCTCGCGGATCTTGCATTGCAAGGCCAGCAACGGTAACTGGATTCGCAAATGCTGGGCATACAACGCTTGTCGACGCATCGACTCTTTCGGGTCATCAAGCAACTTGTTCCTGATCAAGGCCGGGTAGGTGCTGCCGATGTCCGCTTTGCTGACGAGCCCTTCCACATACCCCACGGTCATCCATTCGGGGAGCGTTTTACCGTCGGTGGTGTGAAGGGACTTGTCACCTGACGGGAGGGCAATGAGGTTCTGCAAGGCGAGATCGGCAGCGCTGAAAATGGAAATGTCGAACTTGCCCGGAACGACAAATGTTCCCCAAACGACAAGGCTGCGGACGCGAATCTCCACGGCGGCCAGGTCCGGCTGTACGACACCCGGATGGTCTTTGTCCATTTCGGCTTTCATGGCATCAATGGCGTACTGCTCGATAGGCGGGATGCCATCCAGATAGGACTGGCCTGCGTTCTGGCTGTGCAGCACCGCCAGGTCCTTCAAGTGTCGGGAATAGTTGTTCAGGTCCGGGAGGGAAGCCGATCCGAGCCAGTCAGGCAGTGCGTCTTTAAACCATTCCAGCCCTGGGCCTGCGGTTTTGCTGGCGGCACTGGATTCTGGAGCGAGGAGCGGTTTGTGCGGATGGGTGTGCCTGAGACTGGCGAAATCAAGAGCGCCGATAATATCGATTTGGACCGATATCAATGCGCAAGCCTGATAGTCGAAGACGTTGCTGCCGGGCTCCACCAACCGCCACTGAATTTGCTGGTGAGGTACTGATTTGACGTGATCGGGCAGCGATGCACCCAGCGCCTCCAGGGTGTCGAATTTTTCATAACCCTTGAGCAGCGAATGAGTGAGGATGACCGTGCGATTCTGCTGTTTGCCGATCAGCACCACGATCGACGCCTCGTTCCAATGGATCGTCTCCTCGTCGGTTATCAGGTCGATAGCAACCAGGTAGGCTTTGCATTGATACGGACCGGCAACCTCACTTGTTGCCAGTTCCGGCGTGCGGAACAAGGTGCGTGCCATGTTGCAGTCATCGTTACTCCATCCGTTGACGCGATCGACATTCCATACATTGCGCAATATGTTCGAAAGTTCGTGCCAGCGGGGGCCGGAGGTGCCTTCGGCCTTGTTCCAGAACTCCAACTGTTGTTCCTGAAAGGCCTTGAGCATCACAGGCGCCAGCAGATTGATCATTTTCGCGATTTCATCGATTCGCACCGGCAGATGAATCGCCGGTTCGGCAATCGGCTGCTGGGTCAGGAAATGCTCGCCCTCGATGTACAGGGCCGGAACCGCATGCACCGTCAGATTGGCAAGAATTTCAGTCAGCGCCTGGTAGCGGATGGGGCCGGCAACGATTTCATCGTCGAAGATCTCCCATGAGGGCGTACCGACCATGGTGATACTCGGATCGAGATCCAGCGCTGGATACAGTGTTCGCAAAGACTGGCGCAGCACCACCGCTGCAACATCTGTCAGGTCGGGGCCGATGCTGAGTTGAGTGATCAGTGCGTCGATGACGTTCTGGTGGGAGGGGGTTTGTGGTGTGGTCGTTGAATCGGCTGTACTCATTGTGCATCCCTGCATTTCAAAGTCATGGAAGTTGCCCGAGGACAAGCCTCGGGTTTTTCCATGCTAGGGAGCCATCAGCCAGGGAGGGTGGTAATTAATTACCCCTCAATATTTGTAGCGTCAGCTCAGTTCACCGCACAAATCCAGCTCGACCAGGCGGCGCACTTCGGCGCTATCGAGGCTGGCACCTGACAGCGCATGCAACTTGCCGAATGCAGCCTCACGGGTCATGCCACCGCCGGAAAGCACACCGGCGCCGCGCAACCGGCTGCCAGCCTCATACACATCCAGCTCGACGCCGCCCTCGTGGCATTGAGTCACGGCAACCACAACCACGCCCTTGTCCCGCGCCCGTTCCAGGCTGGCGAGAAATTCGGGGTTGTCGCTCGGCCCGGTACCGCTGCCGTAGCACTCCAGCACCAGACCTTGAATGCCGCTATCAAGCAGGCCATCCAGGATCTTGGCACTGATGCCGGGAAACAACGGCAGCACCGCGATATTCGCCAGTTGTCTACGCTGGTTGTAGTTCAACGCTGCGGGCAGTGAAGTGGCCTTCACGCCACCGCCCTGACGCTCCAGGCGCTTGAACGGATGTCGACCGAAACTGCGCACCTTCGCGCAGCGGGTCGGGTCCAGCAGTTCGCCGTGGAAATACAAATGCACACCCGGGGCCAGACCTTGGCCAAGGGCAACCAACGCACCGCCGAGGTTTTCCCAGGCATCGCTGTCAGTGACGCCGGCCGGCAGCATCGAGCCGGTGAAGCAGACACGGGCGTGCATGCCCAGCAGTTGAAAGCTCATGGCTGCTGCGCTGTAGGCCAGGGTGTCGGTGCCGTGCAGGATCAGCACGCTGTCACAGCCCTGAACGTCCACGGCGTCGACCACCGCTTCACGCAGTTGCTGCCAGTACGATGGGGTCATGTTGGCGCTGTCGATCAGCGGCGACATCTCGCGAAAGCGCCACTGCGGCACCACCCGTTCAGGCTGGCTGTGCAGGTAGTCGCGCATCCGCGCTTCGAAACCGGATGCCGGGGCCAGGCCATTGGCGCTGGCTTGCATGCCGATGGTGCCGCCGGTGTAGAGCACCATGACGTTTTGCGCGGCGGGGTAAGTCGAGGAATTCATGGAGGCTCTCCGAAAACGATGACTTCCCTTGTGGGAGCAAGCCTGCTCGCGAATGCGGTGTATCAGCCGGCATCATTGCAGTCTGACACTCCCTCTTCGCGAGCAGGCTCGCTCCCACGTGGGATTTTGCGCACTTTAACCGATCAGCGTTGCGCCGCGGGTACACCTTGCGGCTGAGCTTCAGCCTTGGTGGCTGCCGGTGGGTTGGCCGGCCAGGCTTTGAGATCCAGGTCCAGATCCGGGAACTTGCTCGAATCGAAGACGGGCGTTTCGATGCCGGCAGCGCGTTGATCATCGTAGTCACGCAGGATTCGCATACCAACCTTGAACAGCAGGAACAACGCGATCAGATTCACGAACGCGAGCAGGGTCATGGTGATGTCGGCAAAGGCGAAAACGGTGCCGAGGTTTTCGATGGCGCCCCAGAAAATCAGCAGCAGTACCAGCGCGCGGTAGCCGATCAGCGCCTTGCGGTTTTCACCGATCAAAAAGCGCAGGTTGCTCTCGCCCAGGTAGTAGTTATAGAGGATCGACGTGAACACGAACAACGCCAGAGCCACGGAGATGAAACTTCGGCCCCAGTCACCGACCACGGCGGCCAGGGAGTTCTGGGTCAGGGCAATGCCGTCGCCTTCGAAACCGGGGGTGTAGAAGCCCGAAAGCAGAATCAGCAGCGCGGTGCAGGTGCAGATCACGAAAGTGTCCAGGAATACGCTGAATGCCTGGACCACGCCTTGCGCCACCGGGTGTTCGACTGACGCGACAGCGGCGACGTTCGGCGCACTGCCCAGGCCCGCTTCGTTGGCAAACACGCCACGCTTCACGCCCATGATAATCGCGCTGCCGATCAACCCGCCGAAGGCCTGGTCGAGACCGAAGGCGCTTTTGACGATGGTCATCAACATGCCCGGCACCTGATCGAACTGCAGCACGATCACGTAGAGGGTCACGCCGATGTACACCAGGGTTTTCACCGGCACCAGCAGGTCGGCGACCTTGGCGATACGTTTGATCCCGCCGATGAACACCAGGCCCAGCAGCACCGCCAGAGCGATACCGGTGTAAGTCGTGTCGAGGCCGAAGGCATTGTTCAGCGAGTGGGTCACGGCATGGGATTGCAGGCCGTTGAAGGCGAAACCGAAGGTGATCAACAGCAGGAACGCCATGATCATCCCCAGCCAGCGTTTTTGCAGGCCGTGCTGGATGTAGTAGGACGGGCCGCCACGGAACTGACCTTCGGAATCGCAGCGCTTGTAGAGCTGGCCGAGGGAACATTCGAAGAAGCTGCTGGACATGCCGACCAGCGCGGTCACCCACATCCAGAACACCGCACCGGGCCCGCCAAGGGTCACGGCGATGCCGACACCGGCGATGTTGCCTGCGCCGACGCGGCCGGCGAGGCTGAGCATCAGGGCCTGGAACGAACTGAGTTGACCGGCGCTGCTGCGCAGGCTGTCGCGGAACACCGCGAACATGTGGAAGAAGTGGCGCAGTTGAACGAAACGCGAGCGGATCGTGAAGTAGCTACCGAGCCCGACAATGAGCACGATCAGTACTTTCCCTGAGAGGAAGTCGTTAATGACTTCGAGCATGGATTATTCCTCGCTGTTTTTTGTGTAGGCAAATGCTGGCCGGGCAGACACATCGTGTTACACCCGTTGGCGCGCGGCACAACAGGCGGGTCGATGTTCGTCCCGGTTTCATATCGCGGGTTTGTTATTAGTTCGGGTTTCGCATGGGTTGTGGCCTCGCTACCGACGACCGCTCACGCGAAGAGGGGCGGCACTATACCGATGCTTGTCTGTGGGAGCGAGCCTGCTCGCGAAATCGGTGTAAATGACAGCATCGATGTTGGAGGTGATGGTCTCTTCGTCGGAACGCCGCCCGGAGCCGGCTCGCTCCCACAGGGTCTGTGTTTACCTATAAAAAGTTAAAAAAAAAGGGCCTGGAGAGTGATCTCCAAGCCCTCAAAAGGTGAGAGGTGTCTAGTCCCTCGACCTGGTGAGCGGTGCTACAAATATCGCGCAGGATCAGGCTTTAAGCGGAACCAGGCGCGGAGCAATCATGTTTTCCGGGCGCAGGATGTCGGCGAGCATGGCGTCGTCGAGCAAACCTTCTTCGCGCACCAGTTCCAGCACGCCGCGGCCGCTTTCAAGGGCGATACGGGCGATGCGGGTGGCGTTTTCATAGCCGATGTACGGGTTCAGCGCGGTGACCAGACCGATCGAGTGCTCGACCAGTTCACGGCAGCGCTCTTCGTTGGCGGTGATGCCGGTGATGCAGTGCTCGCGCAGCATGTCCATGGCGCGTTGCAGCAGGCGGATCGAATCGAGGATCTTGAAGGCGATCAGCGGCTCCATCACGTTCAGTTGTAGTTGGCCGCCTTCGGCCGCCATGGTCAGGGCCAGGTCGTTGCCGATGACCTGGAACGCAACCTGGTTCACGGCTTCCGGGATCACCGGGTTGACCTTGCCTGGCATGATCGAGCTGCCTGGCTGACGCGCCGGCAGGTTGATTTCGTTGATGCCGGTACGTGGGCCGCTGGACAGCAGGCGCAGGTCGTTGCAGATCTTCGACAGCTTGACCGCGGTACGCTTGAGCATGCCGGAGAACAGCACGAAGGCGCCCATGTCGGAGGTGGCTTCGATCAGGTCGGCGGCTGGAACCAGTGGTTGACCGCTGATCAGGGCCAGACGCTGGACGGCCAGGTGCTGGTAACGAGGGTCGGCGTTGATGCCGGTGCCAATCGCCGTACCGCCCAGGTTCACTTCGGTCAGCAATTCCGGAGCCAGCGTCTTCAGACGGGCCAGGTCTTCGCCCAAGGTCGTGGCGAAAGCGCGGAACTCCTGGCCGAGGGTCATCGGCACGGCGTCTTGCAGTTGGGTACGACCCATTTTCAGAACGTGTGCGAATTCTTCACCTTTGGCGGCGAACGACTGGATCAGGCTGTCGAGGCTGGCCAGCAGCGCGTCGTGACCCAGCAGCAGACCCAGACGGATCGCGGTCGGGTAGGCGTCGTTGGTCGACTGCGCCATGTTCACGTCGTTGTTCGGGTGCAGGTATTGGTACTCGCCCTTCTGGTGACCCATGGCCTCCAGCGCGATGTTGGCGATGACTTCGTTGGCATTCATGTTGGTCGAAGTGCCAGCGCCGCCTTGAATCATGTCCACCACGAACTCTTCGTGGAAATCACCGCGGATCAGACGGGCACAGGCTTCGCTGATGGCAGCGTGCTTGGCTTCGCTCAGGTGACCCAGCTCGCGGTTGGCGTCAGCGGCGGCTTGTTTGACCATCGCCAGGCCGACTACCAGCTTCGGGTAATGCGAAATCGGAACGCCGGAGAGACGGAAGTTATTCACCGCTCGCAGGGTCTGGATGCCGTAATACGCTTGAGCCGGTACTTCGAGTACGCCAAGCAGGTCTTTTTCTGTGCGGAATGATGCAGCGGAGGACATGATAGAAATCATCTCGATATGGACCCGGTCTGTGCCGGAACACTGCAAATGCTAGGCTTGTGGAGAATTTTGGGCCAATGCTGTTAAACACTGCCCTATGCATATTCGGCATAATGCCTATGTGACGCCGCGTTCGCGGCGAGCGTGTGACCTAAATTGGTGCGTGTCCGGGAGGGCGTGATGAATCTGGAAAGTAAATGGCTGGAGGACTTCAGTGCCCTGGCCGCCACCCGCAGCTTCTCCCAGGCGGCGGAACGGCGCTTCGTGACCCAGCCGGCCTTCAGTCGGCGGATCCGCAGCCTCGAAGCCGCGCTGGGGCTGACGCTGGTCAACCGCTCGCGCACACCCGTCGAGCTGACGGCTGCGGGGCAGTTGTTTCTGGTCACCGCGCGAACCGTAGTCGAACAGCTGGGCGAAGTGCTGCGTCATCTTCATCATCTGGAAGGCGGGCAGGGCGAAGTGATGCAAGTCGCCGCTGCGCACTCGTTGGCGCTGGGCTTCTTTCCGCGCTGGATCGCGCAATTGCGAAACGAAGGCCTGAATATCGCCACCCGGTTGGTGGCGACCAACGTCGGCGACGCGGTGCATGCGCTGCGTGAAGGGGGGTGCGACCTGATGCTGGCGTTCTACGACCCGGATGCGGCGATGCAGATGGACCCGGAAATCTTCCCGTCACTGCACCTTGGCCAGACCGAAATGCTGCCGGTGTGCGCGGCGGACGCCAACGGCAAACCGCTATTCGATCTGGAAGGCGAGGCCAGCGTGCCGTTGCTGGCCTATAGCGCTGGCGCGTTTCTCGGGCGCTCGGTCAATGTGCTGCTGCGCCAACGGGCGCTGCGCTTCACCACCATCTACGAAACCGCCATGGCTGATAGCCTCAAGAGCATGGCCCTGGAAGGCCTCGGCATTGCCTGGGTGCCGCAGCTCAGCGTGCGCGCCGAACTGACTCGCGGTGAACTGGTGGTATGCGGCGGTCCGCAATGGCATGTGCCGCTGGAGATTCGTCTGTACCGGTGCGCGTTGGTGCGTAAAGCCAACGTGCGGTTATTGTGGCGCAAGCTTGAGGGTGGGGCTGCGCATGGCACGACCGGTTCCTGAAGTGAATAATTTATCCTGTGGGAGCTGGCTTGCCAGCGATAGCGGTCGGCCAGTCATCATCAATGTTGGCTGTGCCGACGCCATCGCAGGCAAGCCAGCTCCCACAAGGATTTACGGTTAGCCGGTGCTGACCTTCGGGTCAATAAAACCGGTGCTTTGCGCCGTATGACAGATGGTCGCGACGGGGGCTGTTTATCTGCCGTATTGCGGTATACTGCGCGGCCTTCGGCCGGTTACGACCGGCCATAATTCGTACATTCAAGCCACGCACATTGCGTGGCTTGTTGTTTTTTGACGCGCCTGCGGGCGCCCAGAGAGAAGAGGCACGACGATGAGTGCACTGGTTGGCGTGATCATGGGCTCCAAGTCCGATTGGTCCACCCTTAGCCACACCGCCGATATGCTGGAAAAGCTCGGCATCCCTTACGAGGTGAAAGTGGTTTCTGCCCACCGCACCCCGGACCTGCTGTTCCAGTACGCTGAAGAGGCCGAGGCGCGTGGCATCGAGGTGATCATCGCCGGTGCCGGTGGCGCGGCCCACTTGCCGGGCATGTGTGCGGCCAAGACCCACCTGCCGGTACTGGGCGTGCCGGTACAGTCGGCGATGCTCTCGGGCGTCGATTCGCTGCTCTCCATCGTGCAGATGCCGGCCGGCATTCCGGTCGCCACCCTGGCCATCGGTAAGGCCGGCGCGATCAACGCAGCGCTGCTGTCGGCGAGTATCCTTGGCGCCAAGCACCCGCAGTTCCACAAGGTGCTGAAAACCTTCCGTGCTGAACAGACAGACAGCGTCCTGGAAAATCCAGACCCACGCATCGCCTGAGGTTGTTGACGATGAAGATCGGTGTAATCGGTGGCGGCCAGTTGGGTCGCATGTTGGCGCTGGCGGGCACTCCGCTGGGCATGAACTTCGCTTTCCTGGACCCGGCGCCAGACGCTTGCGCCGCTGCACTGGGCGAACACCTGCGTGCCGATTACGGCGATCAGGATCACCTGCGTCAGCTGGCCGATGAAGTCGATCTGGTGACTTTCGAATTCGAGAGCGTTCCGGCGGAAACCGTAGCGTTCCTCTCGCAATTCGTTCCGGTCTACCCGAGCGCCGAAGCCCTGCGTATCGCCCGCGATCGCTGGTTCGAAAAGAGCATGTTCAAGGACCTGGGGATTCCGACCCCGGCGTTCGCCGACATTCAGTCCCAGGCTGACCTGGACGCCGCCGTGGCTTCCATCGGTCTGCCGGCCGTACTCAAGACCCGTACCCTGGGTTACGACGGCAAGGGCCAGAAAGTACTGCGCACCGCTGAAGACGTGGTTGGCACGTTCGCCGAGCTGGGCAGCGTGGCGTGCCTGCTGGAAGGCTTCGTGCCGTTCACCGGCGAAGTCTCGCTGATCGCCGTGCGCGCTCGCGATGGTGAAACGAAGTTCTACCCGCTGGTGCACAACACCCACGATAGCGGCATTCTCAAGCTGTCCGTGGCCAGTACCGACCATCCGCTGCAAGCCCTGGCCGAAGACTACTCCAGTCGCGTACTCAAGCAGCTGGACTATGTCGGCGTAATGGCATTCGAGTTCTTCGAAGTCGACGGTGGCCTCAAGGCCAACGAAATCGCCCCGCGAGTACACAACTCCGGGCACTGGACCACCGAAGGCACCGAGTGCAGCCAGTTCGAAAACCACCTGCGGGCGGTGGCTGGTCTGCCGCTGGGTTCGACCGCCAAGGTCGGCGAAAGCGCAATGGTCAACTTCATCGGCAAAGTGCCGGAGACCGAGAAAGTCCTGGCCATCGCCGATTGCCATCTGCACCACTACGGCAAGGCGTTCAAAATCGGTCGCAAGGTCGGTCACGCCAACCTGCGTTGTGCAGACCGCGAGACGCTGGCCGCGCAGATCCTCAAGGTCGAAGCGCTCATCGCCGAGTAAAACAGTTTCATGTGGCAGCGGCGGAACCATTGCGTAACCGCCGTTCTCTCATGGCAGGATGCCAAAGTCTGACTAGGCTATAACCAACCAAATCAGAGGGAAATGCCATGGGAATTATCGGAGCCATCTTTATCGGCTTGATTGTCGGCCTGCTGGCGCGGTTCCTGAAACCGGGCGATGACAACATGGGCTGGATCATGACCATCCTGCTCGGTATCGGCGGTTCGTTGGCGGCCACTTACGGCGGCCAGGCCCTGGGCATTTACCAGGCCGGTCAAGGTGCCGGTTTCATCGGTGCGCTGGTCGGCGCCGTGGTATTGCTGGTGATCTACGGCCTGATCAAAAAGAACTGATTCACGCGACAAGGCCCTCTCTGACAATCGTGCGGGGAGGGCTAGAATGCTCGGCGTTTTACGTCCTTTCCTTTACCGAGCACTTCCATGCGCCGTCTTTTGTTGACTCTTCTTTTCCTGGGCACGGGCCTTGCCCACGCCGGTGAATTGCCGGAAACCGATTGGCTCGAACTGATGCCCAAGTCGGACCAGAAAGCCCTCGAGGCTATGCCCGAAATCGACCACAGCTCCCCCGAAGCCAATGGCACCTTTACTGAAAAGGGCGGCATGAAGCAGAGCAAAGGCCTGCCGGCGGTGATGTATTCGACCAAAACCGTGCCATCGATGAACGACAAGAACATTCGCCTGGGCGGTTATCCGGTGCCGCTGGAAACCGATGCAAAGGGGCACAGCACGTTGTTCTTCCTCGTGCCTTATCCAGGCGCCTGCATCCACGTGCCGCCGCCACCGCCCAATCAACTGGTGCTGGTGCGTTATCCCAAGGGCTTGAAGCTCAATGATATCTACACGCCGTTGTGGGTCACGGGGACGCTGAAGATCGAGAAGGTCAGCAACGACCTGGCGGACGCGGCCTATGCGCTGGATGCGGCGAAGGTGCGGGTGGTGCAGGAATCAGACCTGTAGACATTCAAACTGTGGGAGCGAGCTTGCTCCCACATTGGTTTTTGGTGCTGCTTATAGAGATTTGCTGGCGATGCTCACGCCCAGGGTATGGCTGGCTCCCGGCGCCAGCGCCACCACATCCGCCATCACATTCGCTGTCTCGATGCACAGCATGCGCTGCCAGCCATCGTCAGCCATGTCGCTGAATGCCACGGCGCGGTCGATCCATGGGTTCCAGATCACCGCTGAGCGCGAACCGGTACTGGTCAGCTCGATGCGCCGTTCCCAGGTCGGGTCGACGATACTCAGTTTTGCCGGAGGATCGAGGTAGATGCGGTCGGTTTCGCCGGTAAAGTGCAGATCACCGGTCTGTGTGACGGTTTTCCAGTTGTCCAGCGTCTCGATGTAGTTCAAGCCGTCCACACCTTCGACATGCACGTTGCGCACATCGCTGACGGCGAAATAGCTGTGCAGTGCCTGGCTGATGGTCACTGTTTCAGCGCCTTGGTTGTGGCTGGTCAGGCTGATGTGCAGTTGTTCGTCCAGGCGAATGCTCAGCTTCAAGTCCACCTGATGCGGCCAGCCTGGCAAGCCTCCTTCAGGGTAGGGCAGGAGGAATTCGACCTTCAGGCTTTCGCCCTCGACTTCGATACCTCCCAGTTCCCAGTCCATCGCCCGCACCAAGCCATGAGCGCTTGGCGGCTCGTTACCGACGCGCATCGCCTGCACACTCTGCGGATTGCGCGAGAAGTTGCCGAACCACGGCCAGCACACCGGCACACCGGCGCGGATGCTTTTGCCGGCCTTGAACACGGCCTCGTCATTGAGCCAGATCACTGGCGGTTCACCAGCCAATTGATAACTGAGGATGTGCGCGCCTTGCTGGGCCACCAGTAATTCGGCCTGACCGTGGCGGATGCGCCAGCAGTTCAGTTCATCCAGTTTCACGGCTTCAACGTTGGGCGTGCTCATGGGACAGCTCTCGATCAGTAACAGGACTGCAATGGACCGTAAAACGGTCGCCGGGTTTAACGAGGCTCTTTAACGGGCGCGAGGCGGAACCGAGCGAGTGCGGCCGCTGCCATCGATGGCGACGAATACGAACACCGCTTCGGTGACTTTGCGCCATTCGCTGGACAGCGGATCGTCGCTCCAGACCTCGACCATCATCTGGATCGAGCTGCGGCCGATTTCCAGTGCCTGTGTATAGAAGGAGAGCTGGGCGCCCACCGCCACCGGTACCAGAAACGCCATGCGGTCGATCGCCACCGTGGCCACGCGACCGCCGGCTACCTTGCTGGCCATCGCGGTACCCGCCAAATCCATCTGCGCCACCAGCCAGCCGCCGAAAATATCGCCAAAGCCGTTGGTTTCGCGGGGAAGCGCGGTGATTTGCAGGGCCAGGTCGCCTTGCGGGATCGGATCTTCTTGTTCGAGCTCTATCATGCCGGGGGTGCCTCTGACCCGTGACTCTTCATTGGTAATGCCTGGTGGTAGCCGTCTTCAGGAAAAACGATTCAGCACCGAACATACTACGTTCGTCACGTTTTCCATAAGGCGCCTAAAGGGAAACTCTGCGAAATCGCCTATGAACCTGACAGGCGTTTTCGCACAGCAACCCTTGCAAGCCATTGCACAGTTACGAGTATATCGGTCGGTAGACTCCGATACGACCGTCCGGTTCTCATTTTGACCGTCAAATACGCGCCTCTATGTGCTTTTTCGAACAATTTGCTATCGTGCCGGACCTGCCCAAGCCCTTGCCAGCGTTGTTGGGGCGGCAGACCTGACTATAAGAGAAGCCCTTGCCATGACCACAGCGCCCTCGAGTATCGCGCAGCCTTCACAACCAGCACGTCCATTGACCCGTAGCGACTACAAGACACTTTCGCTGTCGGCCCTGGGTGGCGCGCTGGAGTTTTACGACTTCATCATCTTCGTGTTCTTCGCCACGGTGGTGGGCAAGCTGTTCTTCCCGGCGGACATGCCCGAGTGGCTGCGCCTGATGCAGACCTTCGGCATCTTCGCCGCCGGTTACCTGGCGCGGCCGCTGGGGGGCATCGTGATGGCGCACTTCGGCGACCTGCTGGGGCGCAAGAAGATGTTCACCCTGAGCATTTTCATGATGGCGGTGCCGACCCTGATCATGGGGCTGCTGCCGACCTATGCGCAGATCGGCATGTGGGCGCCGATCCTGTTGCTGCTGATGCGGGTGATCCAGGGCGCTGCGATCGGCGGTGAAGTGCCCGGCGCCTGGGTCTTCGTTTCCGAACACGTGCCGCAACGCCATATCGGTTATGCCTGCGGCACCCTGACCAGCGGCCTGACGGCGGGTATCTTGCTGGGTTCACTGGTGGCCACGGCGATCAACAGCGTTTATACCCCGGCGGAAGTCTCGGATTACGCCTGGCGGATCCCGTTCCTGCTGGGCGGTGTGTTCGGCCTGTTCTCGGTGTACCTGCGCCGCTGGCTGCACGAAACCCCAGTGTTCGCCGAACTGCAACTGCGCAAGGCCCTGGCCGAAGAAGTGCCGCTGCGTGCGGTGCTGCGTGACCATCGTGGTGCTATCGCCATTTCCATGCTGCTGACCTGGCTGCTGTCCGCTGCCATTGTGGTACTGATCCTGATGACCCCGACCGTGTTGCAGACGGTCTACCATTTCTCGCCAACCACGGCCCTGCAATCCAACAGCGTGGCGATTGTGCTACTGAGCTTTGGCTGCATCATTTCCGGTGCCCTGGCGGATCGCTTTGGTGCGGGGCGAGTCTTCGTGATCGGTTGTACCGCGTTGCTGGCCAGCTCCTGGACCTTCTATCACAACCTGGCTGACCACCCGGACTGGCTGTTCCCGATGTACGCCGTGACCGGCCTGCTGGTGGGCACCATCGGTGCGGTGCCGTATGTGATGGTCAAGGCCTTCCCGCCGGTGGTGCGCTTCAGCGGCCTGTCGTTTTCCTACAACGTTGCCTACGCGATTTTCGGTGGCCTGACGCCGATGATCGTCAGCCTGCTGCTCAAGGAAAGCCCGATGGGGCCGGCGTATTACGTGGCGGTGCTGTGTGGGGTGGGGATTCTGGTGGGTGCGTATCTCTGGAAGAAAGGGCGCTAATCCGACCCTTTACATTAACTGCACTGTCGCCTTCGCGAGCCTGCTCGCGAAGAACGATAACGCGGTATCCCGTCAAAACATCAAATACTGGCCTTTCATCCAATTGTCATATTTCAGCCATAGAGTGTTCACACGGCCTGCTGATACTTGGCCCCGACTTAACACACCCTATCTGCTAGGAGTAAGGCATGAAACTGAAGCGTTTGATGGCGGCAATGACTTTTGTCGCTGCTGGCGTTGCGACTGCCAACGCGGTTGCCGCTGTTGACCCTGCTATCCCGAGCTACACCAAGATCACTGGTGTGTCGGGCAACCTGTCCAGCGTCGGCTCCGATACCCTGGCCAACCTTATGACCCTGTGGGCTGAGAACTACAAAAAAGAATACCCGAACGTCAACATCCAGATTCAGGCTGCCGGTTCGTCTACCGCGCCACCCGCGCTGACTGAGGGCACCGCTAACCTGGGCCCGATGAGCCGCAAGATGAAGGACACTGAGCTGCAAGCCTTCGAAACCAAATACGGCTACAAGCCAACCGCTATCCCGGTTGCAGTGGACGCCCTAGCTGTATTCGTACACAAAGACAACCCGATCCAGCACCTGACCATGGAACAAGTCGACGCGATCTTCTCGTCCACTCGTCTGTGCGGCGCTAAAACCGACGTGAAAACCTGGGGCGACCTGGGTGTGACCGGTGACCTGGCCAACAAGCCGGTGCAACTGTTCGGTCGTAACTCGGTATCCGGCACCTACGGCTACTTCAAGGAAGAAGCCCTGTGCAAAGGCGACTACAAGCCAAACGTCAACGAACAACCAGGTTCGGCTTCGGTCGTGCAGTCGATCAGCTCCTCGTTGAACGGCGTCGGTTACTCGGGCATCGGCTACAAGACCGCTAGCGTGAAGACCTTGGCCTTGGCCAAGAAAGGCGGCACTGACTTCATCGAAGACACCGAAGAAAACGCCCTGAACGGCAAGTACCCGCTGTCGCGCTTCCTGTACGTTTACGTCAACAAGGCCCCGAACAAGCCTCTGGCCCCGCTGGAAGCCGAGTTCGTGAAACTGATTCTGTCCAAACAGGGTCAGGAAGTTGTAGTGAAAGACGGCTACATCCCACTGCCAGCCAAGGTTGCTGCAAAAGCACTGGCTGACCTGGGTCTGCAAGAAGGTAACAACGTCGCAAAAAAGTAAAACCCTAGGTCCGGGGTTCACCCCGGACCTGTAGGAGCGAAGCTTGCTCGCGAAAGCGGTGGTTCAGTCACCATTGATGTTGAATGTACTGACGCCTTCGCGAGCAAGCTTCGCTCCTACAAATGCCGGTGCGCCGGCCCCCAAATTCTCTGTCCGCTGCCAGTACCCGCTGGCGGCGGATTTGTTGCGTCACTGCACTGTCATCTTTCTGTCATACAGGATCGCTAGGGTGTGCGAATGAATGATCTGGCCAATTCCACAATGACTACAAATCCCCCCAAGCGAATTGATTTCAATACGCCTGAGCTACAACGCAAGCGCCGCATTCGCGCGCTCAAGGATCGCCTGACTCGCTGGTACGTCCTCGTGGGCGGTCTCGCCGTTCTGGCGGCGATCACGCTGATTTTCTTCTTCCTTGCCTACGTGGTCATGCCCCTGTTCCAGGGTGCCAGCCTGACGGCCAAGGACGCCATCACGCCTGCCTGGATGCAAGATGCCGGCAAGCCGTTGATGTTTTCCCTTGAAGAGCAGAACCAGGTCGCCATGCGGGTTTCCGACAAGGGCCAGGCACTGTTCTTCGATATCGACAGTGGCGCTGAACTCAAGCGCGTCGATCTGCCGGTTCCTGCGGGCGCCAGCGTAACGTCCATTGGTGAAGATCAACCCGGTCACCCGCTGGTCGCCGTGGGCTTTTCCAACGGTCAGGCCCTGGTGTTCCGTCACACGTATAAAGTCAGCTATCCGGACGGCAAGAAAACCATCTCGCCGGCCATCGAATACCCTTACGGCGAAACCCCGATCGCGCTGAACGAAGCCGGCGGTGCGCTGGAACATGTCAGCCTTAATGCCAACGATTCGACCCTGATGCTGGTCGGTTCCACCGGTTCGCAACTCAATGTTCTGTCGCTGACCAGCGAAGAAAACATGATGACCGGCGAAATCACCAACGAGCAGAAGCGCATTGACCTGCCGCAGATGAACGAGCCGGTGAAGAACATCTTCGTCGACCCGCGTCAGCAGTGGCTGTACGTGATCAATGGTCGTGCCCAGGCCGATGTGTTCAGCCTGCGCGACAAGAGCCTCAACGGTCGCTACAAACTGCTGGAAAACGGTGACGCTGAAATTACCGCCAGTACCCAGCTGGTAGGTGGTATCTCACTGATCCTCGGTGATTCCAAAGGTGGCCTGGCCCAGTGGTTCATGGCTCGCGATCAGGATGGCGAGCAGCGCCTGAAGCAAATCCGTACCTTCCAGATGGGCACCACGCCGATCGTGGAGATCACTGCCGAAGAGCGTCGCAAGGGCTTCGTTGCGCTGGATGCATCCGGCAAGCTTGGCGTGTTCCACAGTACCGCGCACCGCACCTTGCTGGTGGATCAGGTGGTCGAAGGCCAGGGCCTGTTCGGCCTGTCGCCTCGAGCCAACCGTGTGATCGTGGAAGCCGGCGGCAAACTACAGCCGTTGCTGCTGGACAACCCGCACCCGGAAGTGTCGTGGAGCGCGTTGTGGGGCAAGGTCTGGTACGAGAACTACGACGAGCCTAAATACGTCTGGCAATCGACCGCTGCCAACTCCGACTTCGAACCGAAACTGAGCCTGTCGCCGCTGACCTTCGGCACCCTGAAAGCTGCGTTCTATGCCATGTTGCTGGCCGCGCCCCTGGCTGTCGCCGCTGCGATCTACACAGCGTACTTCATGGCCCCTGGCATGCGCCGCAAGGTAAAGCCGGTGATCGAGTTGATGGAAGCGATGCCGACGGTGATCCTCGGTTTCTTCGCCGGTCTGTTCCTCGCGCCTTATGTGGAAGGGCATCTGCCGGGCATCTTCAGCCTGCTGATGTTGTTGCCGATCGGCATTCTGGTCGCCGGTTTCACCTTCAGCCGCCTGCCTGAATCGATCCGCCTGAAAGTCCCTGACGGCTGGGAAAGTGCCCTGCTGATTCCGGTGATCATGTTCGTCGGCTGGCTCTCGCTGTACATGAGCCCGTACATGGAGAACTGGTTCTTCGGCGGCGACATGCGTATGTGGATCTCCCACGACCTGGGCATCACCTACGACCAGCGCAACGCACTGGTGGTCGGCCTGGCCATGGGCTTTGCGGTGATCCCGAACATCTACTCCATTGCCGAAGACGCCGTGTTCAGTGTGCCGCGTGGCCTGACCCTCGGCTCCCTGGCGTTGGGTGCCACACCGTGGCAGACCATGACCCGCGTGGTGATTCTCACCGCCAGCCCGGGCATCTTCTCGGCGCTGATGATCGGCATGGGCCGTGCGGTGGGTGAAACCATGATCGTGCTGATGGCCACCGGCAACACCCCGGTCATGGAAATGAACCTGTTCGAAGGCCTGCGCACCCTGGCCGCCAACGTCGCGGTGGAAATGCCGGAGTCGGAAGTCGGCGGCAGCCACTACCGGGTGCTGTTCCTCTCGGCGCTGGTGCTGCTGTTGTTCACCTTCATCATGAACACCCTCGCGGAACTGATTCGTCAGCGTCTGCGCAAGAAATATTCGTCGCTTTAAGAAAGGTAGAAGTCTGTGAAACAGAACTCCCTGAAAGGATGGTTCAAGAGCGGCGCCCCAGGCGTCTGGATCAGCGGTGGCGCGGTGTCCATCGCGGTCATCATGACCATTGGCCTGCTGGCGGTGATTGCCGTACGCGGCCTGGGTCACTTCTGGCCGGCGGACCTGATCCACGCCAGCTACAACGTGCCGGGACAGAGCCAGCACCTGGTCGTTGGCGAAGTGGTGCAGAAAGAAGAAGTGCCCCGTGCGCGTCTGAAGAGCGCAGGCTTGCCGGTGCCGGATGAAGGCCCGGAATTCATGACTCGTGAGCTGATCAAGGTCGGCAACCGTGACCTGAACGGCACCGACTTTACCTGGATCGTTGGCGAGTGGCTGACCAACCAGAAAACCCCGGTCGAATTGATGGCGCTGGAGCGTCGCGAGT
The DNA here is from genome assembly GCF_005502415.1 of Pseudomonas sp. G(2018). Classification (NCBI taxonomy): domain Bacteria; kingdom Pseudomonadati; phylum Pseudomonadota; class Gammaproteobacteria; order Pseudomonadales; family Pseudomonadaceae; genus Pseudomonas; species Pseudomonas sp. G(2018). The sequence goes on from NZ_SCOO01000019.1 coordinate 64,649, forward strand.
GGGGCAACTTCTACGGTTACCTGGTCAACGTCAAACAGGACGGCAAGGTGATTGCCGAAGGCGAAGCTGCTTGGCCCGAGCTGCAAGCGCGGATCAACCGCGTGAATCAGCTGGCGGCGCAACTCAAGACCCTGGAAAAGGTCGACATCGGCGCGATCAACGCCGGTCTCGAGCGCATCCGCCTGCACAGCCGCAAACTGGAACTGGAAGGCAAGCTTGATCCAGCCGCGCAAGCGGACATGGAATCCGAGCGTGCCGAACTCAATGCTCGTTACCAGGACATCGAGGCCCGTCTGGGCGATCTGCACGCGCAGTTCAACCGCGACAGCCTGACCGCCCGTGATGCCAACGGCAAAGAAATCGAAATCAGCCTCGGTAAAGTGGTTCACGCCTATCAGCCTAACGCCATGGGCACCTTCACCAAGATTGGTTTCTACTTCAGCAAGGTCTGGGAATTCCTCAGCGATGACCCGCGTGAAGCGAACACCGAAGGCGGGATTTTCCCGGCGATCTTCGGCACCGTGATGATGACCCTGATCATGGCGATGATCGTGACCCCGTTCGGCGTGCTGGCGGCGGTGTACCTGCGTGAATACGCCAAGCAGAACACCCTGACCCGGGTTATCCGCATCGCGGTGAACAATCTGGCGGGCGTTCCGGCTATCGTTTATGGCGTGTTCGGTCTGGGCTTCTTCGTCTATGTGCTGGGTGGCTCGCTCGACCGTCTGTTCTTCCCTGAAGCCTTGCCGGCGCCGACCTTCGGTACGCCAGGGCTGCTGTGGGCTTCGTTGACCCTTGCGCTGCTGGCGGTGCCGGTGGTGATCGTGGCCACCGAAGAAGGCCTGGCGCGGATTCCTCGCACCGTGCGTGAGGGTTCGTTGGCCCTCGGCGCGACCAAGGCCGAAACCTTGTGGAAGATCGTGCTGCCTATGGCCAGCCCGGCGATGATGACCGGCATGATCCTCGCCGTGGCCCGCGCCGCGGGTGAAGTGGCGCCGCTGATGCTGGTGGGTGTGGTGAAACTGGCGCCGTCGCTGCCGGTGGATGGTAACTACCCGTACTTGCACCTGGACCAGAAGATCATGCACCTGGGCTTCCATATTTATGACGTCGGCTTCCAGAGCCCGAACGTCGAAGCCGCGCGGCCGCTGGTGTACGCCACGGCGCTGCTGCTGGTGCTGGTGATTGCGACACTGAACCTGTCGGCCGTTTATATCCGTAACCACCTGCGCGAGAAGTACAAGGCGCTGGATAGCTGATTGATAAGCCACAAGCGGCAAGCTACAAGCGGCAAGTAAATGCTGCATGCCGCTTTTGCTCAAAAACTTGCAGCTTGCAGCTAGAAGCTTGCAGCTACGAACGGAGTGAGACCCCATGCAGCACGAAGCACATACCCACGGCATCAACATGTCGGCCCTGGGTCGCGACAAACAGAGCCTGAGCCTCGAGCAGGAAACCGTGGCTATCGAAGTGCCGGGCCTGAGCCTGTACTACGGCGATAAACAAGCGCTGTACGACGTCAGCATGAACATCCCGAAACAGCGCGTGACCGCCTTCATCGGTCCGTCCGGCTGCGGCAAGTCCACGCTGCTGCGTACCTTCAACCGTATGAACGACCTGGTCGATGGCTGCCGCGTCGAAGGCGCAATCAACCTGTACGGCAACAACATCTACCGCAAGGGTGAAGACGTAGCCGAACTGCGTCGTCGTGTCGGCATGGTGTTCCAGAAGCCGAACCCGTTCCCGAAAACCATCTACGAAAACGTGGTCTACGGCCTGCGCATTCAGGGCATCAACAAGAAGCGCGTACTTGACGAAGCGGTTGAGTGGGCGTTGAAAGGCGCGGCGCTGTGGGACGAAGTCAAAGACCGTCTGCACGAGTCGGCACTGGGCCTGTCCGGTGGTCAGCAGCAACGTCTGGTGATTGCCCGCACCATCGCCGTGGAGCCGGAAGTGCTGTTGCTCGACGAACCTTGCTCGGCACTCGACCCGATCTCGACGCTGAAAGTCGAAGAGCTGATCTACGAACTGAAATCCAAGTTCACCATTGTTATCGTGACCCACAACATGCAGCAGGCCGCGCGGGTTTCGGACTACACGGCGTTCATGTACATGGGCAAGCTGGTTGAATTCGGCGACACCGACACCCTGTTCACCAATCCGGCGAAGAAGCAGACCGAAGACTACATCACAGGACGGTACGGCTAGCCGTACAGCCGCAAGCGTCAAGCTGCAAGCGGCAAGCGGCAAGAGAGAAACGGTGCGATTTCAGGACTTGTACATAACTGCTTGAAGCTTGCAGCTTGAAGCTTGCAACTTTCGCGGAGCGAAATAGATGATTAGCAAAGAAGGCCTTACCCATCACATCTCCCAGCAGTTCAACGCTGAGCTTGAGGAAGTGCGCAGCCACCTCCTGGCCATGGGCGGGCTGGTCGAGAAGCAGGTCAACGACGCGGTGACCGCACTGATCGAGGCCGACTCCGGCCTGGCCCAGCAGGTGCGCGAGATCGACGACCAGATCAACCAGATGGAACGCAACATCGACGAAGAATGCCTGCGTATTCTGGCCCGTCGCCAGCCGGCGGCATCCGACTTGCGCCTGATCATCAGCATCTCCAAATCGGTGATCGACCTGGAGCGCATCGGTGATGAAGCGACCAAGATCGCCCGTCGTGCCATTCAGCTGTGCGAAGAAGGCGAAGCGCCACGCGGTTACGTCGAGGTGCGCCACATTGGCGACCAGGTCCGCAACATGGTGCGCGATGCCCTGGACGCCTTTGCCCGTTTCGACGCCGACCTGGCGTTGTCGGTGGCGCAGTACGATAAGATCATCGACCGCGAATACAAGACTGCCCTGCGTGAGCTGGCGACCTACATGATGGAAGACCCACGCTCTATCTCGCGGGTCTTGAGCATCATCTGGGTGCTGCGTTCGCTGGAGCGCATCGGTGACCATGCGCGCAATATCTCGGAGCTGGTGATTTACCTGGTGCGCGGCACTGACGTGCGCCACCTGGGCCTTAAGCGCATGAAGGAAGAAGTTGAGGGAACAAGTGGTGAAACCGCTAATGTTCCGGGCAAAGCTGACGATAAGTAAGGTTGCCCCAGGACGCGCCCGGCCCTTTGGCCGGGCGTTTTTGTTTGTGGCTTACGAATTCGAAAAGCAGCACCCGCGAACGAAAAGTGCCGGCGTGACTGAAGGTTTTTGGCAAAGTGCCATCAGCAAAGCGGTATGCTTGCCGGGATTTTTTAAAGGGGTTATGGATGAGTAAGGTCAGTGTATTGGTCGTGGACGATGCCTCGTTCATTCGTGACCTGGTAAAAAAATGCCTGCGTAACTATTTCCCGGGCATGCGGATCGAAGACGCCGTCAACGGCAGGAAGGCTCAGGCCCTGCTAGCTCGGGAAGCGTTCGACCTGGTTCTGTGCGACTGGGAAATGCCGGAAATGTCCGGCCTGGAACTGCTGACCTGGTGCCGTGAGCAGGACAATCTCAAAGGCATGCCGTTCGTCATGGTGACCAGCCGTGGCGACAAAGAGAACGTCGTCCAGGCGATCCAGGCCGGGGTATCCGGTTATGTCAGCAAGCCATTCACCAACGAGCAACTGATTACCAAGGTCAAGCAGGCGCTGCACAAGGTCGGCAAGCTCGACTCCTTGATGAACACCGCCAATACCAAAACCAGCTCGGCATTCGGCAATGACTCGCTGAGTGCATTGACCGGTGGCAAGGCCGCCGTGGTGGTGCCCACTGCACCTGCACCCGCGCCTGCTGCGGCAGCCGCCCCAGCCCGTGGTTTGCTCAACAGCCCACCGGTCAAGGCACCGGTAGCCGCTGCGGCAGCCGTGGGAGGGCGTGGCCAGGGTCAACTGCGCTTGCCGAACGGCATTCAGCAATGCGTGATCAAGGCCCTGAGCCTCAAGGAAGCGCTGCTGGTGGTCAAACGTGCCGACACCCTGCCGCAAGTACTCGACAGCGCCGTACTCGACCTGGAGCAGGGCGACAACGCCGAAACGGCGCGCCTGAACGGCTACCTGCACGCCATCGTCGCCCACGAGCAGAAACCTGACAGCGAATGGTTGCAACTGACCTTCCGCTTCGTCGATCAGGATGCGCAGAAGCTTGATTACATCTCCCGATTGATTGCCCGGGGCACGGCGCAGAAGCACTTCATTCCGGGCGCGTAATCTTCGTCGCCTGGCTGTCCGTCTTCGCGAGCAAGCCCGCTCCCACTTTGGAATGCATTTCAACTGTGGGAGCGGGCTTGCTCGCGAAGGGGCCATCACCTGCACCACACATCACCCTGATCCACCCATCTTGAAACATCTGCCGACTACCCGGGTCCATTGCAGCTGCTAGGCTCCTTCCCAGGCCTTACTCGACAGAACCCTGCCCATGTACGCGCGCCTGCTGTATTTCTGTGGTCTTTTCATGGCCTCCACCTCGGCTGTGGCCATGACTATCTACACGTCCACCGACGCCAATGGCGTGGTCTCCTACAGTGATCGCCCCATCAAGGGCGCCAAGGTGTTCGTCTTTCGCGATCGCATGGACGAGCACCTGGAGCGTCAGGTGTACCTCGATATCAAGAAGCTCAAAGGCATGGACAGTGTGTTTGTGCGCAATGACCTGTATGCGCCGGTAGAGATCGAATTGAGTTTCGCCGGCCTGAACAACGTCAGCGGCGCGCCGAGTCGGCCGATCCGTCGGGTGATGCCTGCACGCAGCAGCATTCGTCTGGCGCTGCTCAAGGCCAGCCGCCCCGGAAAGCCGCTGGTCTATACCCCGAGGTTCGAATACTCCCTGGGCGACCCGTCAGGGGCCGCCATGGTCTATCGCTATCCGCTGCCTTGGCGAGGTGGGCCGTTTCGCCTGAGCCAGGGTGCCAATGGCCAGTACAGCCACTATGGGCCGAAGAACCGTTACGCCATGGACATCGCCATGCCCGTGGGCACGCCGATCGTCGCCGCCCGTGGCGGAGTCGTGGTGAAAACCGAAAACCGCCAGACTGGGCGCGGCACCGACCCGTCGGGCAATTTCGTACGGGTGCTGCACGATGACGGCACCATGGGCGTGTATCTGCACCTGAAAAAAGGCTCGGTCAGTGTTCGCGAGGGGCAGCGGGTGGCAGTGGGCAGTGCGCTGGCACTGTCAGGCAATACCGGCAACAGCAGCGGACCGCATCTGCACTTTGCGGTGCAGCGCAATACCGGGATGGGGCTGGTGTCGATACCGTTCCGGTTCAATCAGCCGGTGGGGGCGTTGCCTAACTTTGCGTTGGGCAAACAATGAGGTGTTGTTTGAGCTGACGCCTTCGCGAGCAAGTCGAATCGTCGCACCGCCGCTCCCACATTGGAATGCATTCCAATGTGGGAGCGGGCTTGCTCGCGAAGGGAGCGACACCGATTCAGATCAGTCGATCAATCGAGCATCAACACCTTGGCCAGGACAATCTTCGGCCCTTTCATCTTCTTGATGATGATCCGCAGGCCTTCGACTTCCAGTACTTCTTCCTCTTCCGGCACCCGCTTGAGGCTGTCGTAGACCAGTCCAGCGAGTGTTTCGGCTTCGACGTGGTCCAGATCGATGCCCAGCAGCCGTTCGACCTTGAACAGCGGCGTATCACCGCGCACCAGCAGTTTGCCCGGCTGGTACGCGAGGATCCCGCGCTCAGCCTTGCGATGTTCGTCCTGGATGTCGCCCACCAGCACTTCCAGCACGTCTTCCATGGTCAGGTAGCCGATGATATTGCCGTCGGCCTCTTCAACCACGGCGAAGTGCGAGCCGCCCTTGCGGAACTGCTCCAGCAACTGCGACAGCGGCATGTGCCGGGATACACGCTCCAGCGGGCGGGTCAGTTCGGCCAGGTTGAACGACTCGGGAATGTGGTCCAGGGCTGCCAGCTCCAGCAGCAGGTCCTTGATGTGCAGCAGGCCGACGAACTCCTGGCGCTCGCTGTCGTACACCGGATAGCGGCTGAACTTGTGGCGACGGAACATCGCCAGGATTTCCTTGAGCGGTGCGTTGAACTCCAGGGTCACCAGGTCTTCACGGGAGTTGGCCCAATCGACCACTTCCAGCTCGCCCATTTCCACCGCCGAGGCCAGTACGCGCATGCCTTGGTCGCTTGGGTCCTGGCCACGGCTAGAGTGCAGGATCAGTTTCAGTTCTTCGCGGCTGTAATGGTGTTCGTGGTGCGGGCCGGGTTCACCTTGCCCTGCGATGCGCAGGATCTGGTTGGCGCTAGCGTTGAGCAGGTAGATGGCCGGGTACATGGCCCAGTAGAACAGGTACAGCGGCACCGCTGTCCACAGCGACAGCAATTCGGGTTTGCGGATCGCCCAGGATTTCGGCGCCAGTTCGCCGACCACGATGTGCAGGTACGAAATGATGAAGAACGCGGTGAAGAACGACACCGCCTTGACCACTTCGGGGGAGTCCACGCCAGCAGCACTCAGTACAGGTGCCAAAAGGTGCGCGAACGCCGGCTCACCGACCCAGCCCAGGCCCAGAGAGGCGAGGGTGATACCCAATTGGCACGCCGACAGGTAAGCATCGAGCTGACTGTGCACCGTACGCAGGATGTGCCCGCGCCAGCCGTGCTGCTCAGCGATGGCTTCGACCCGGGTCGAGCGCAATTTGACCATGGCAAATTCGGCCGCAACGAAAAAGCCGTTGAGCAAAACCAGGATCAGAGCAAAAAGAATCATGCCGAAGTCGGCGAATATTGTTGCGAGGGACAAGCCAGGGGAAGGGTCCATGATGGAGTTTTGCGGGTTCCGTGTATTCGAATGGAAAGAAAAAAGTGCGCCTGAAAAGCAGGCGCAAGTCAGCCAATGTAGCGGCTGACCGTGCGATTGCCTAGTGGCACGTGCTGGCCGGTATCAGTCCGCGGTACTGATGACCCGGGATTTGCTGACCTGGGCAGGGGCGAAATGGCAGGTAAAGGTGCTGCCGTGGCCCGGTACGCTGCTGATCTCCATGCGCGCGCGATGGCGCAACAGCACGTGTTTGACGATGGCCAGGCCCAGCCCGGTGCCGCCGGTGTTGGAGTTGCGGCTGGAGTCGACGCGGTAGAAGCGTTCAGTCAGGCGCGGCAGGTGTTTGCTGTCGATGCCGATGCCGGAGTCCTGCACGCTTAGGTGCGCGCCTTGCTCATCGCCCCACCAGCGAATACGAATGTTGCCTTCGGCCTGGGTGTATTTCACTGCGTTGAACACCAGATTGGAAAACGCGCTGCGCAATTCCGTTTCGCTGCCCTTGAGCAGGATCGTCGGGTCGGCTTCCAGGGAAATTTTCTGGTTTTTCTGGCCCGACAGCTGTTGCGCATCACTTTTGATCGATTGCAGCAAACCGTCGATGGCCACCGGTTGGTTGTCCGACGGGTAATCGGTGGCCTCCAGTTTCGCCAGCAGCAGCAAGTCGTTGAGCAAGGTCTGCATGCGCCCGCCCTGTTGCTGCATTTGCTGCAGGGCGCGGGTCCAGCGCGGGTTCACTTCCTCGACGTTGTCGAGCAGGGTTTCCAGATAGCCGCAAATGACTGTCAGCGGCGTGCGCAGCTCATGGGATACGTTGGCGATGAAGTCTTTGCGCATCTGTTCCAGCTGATGGATGCGCGTCACGTCGCGCACCAGCATCAAATGCTCATTGTTGCCGTAGCGGGTGATGTACAACTGAATGCGCATCCGGTCGTTGGTCGGCGAGGGGATTTCCAACGGCTCGGCGTAGCTGTCCTGCTCGAAGTACTCCTTGAAGCGCGGATGGCGCACCAGGTTGGTCACCGGCTGGCCGCTGTCCTGCGGGGTCTTGAGGCCCAGCAGGGTCTCGGCGGCGCGGTTCCACCATTCCAGGTTGCCGTCGCTGTCGAGCATGACCACCGCGTCCTTCAAGGCCGCCGTGGACTCCTGAACCCGGTCGATCACCGCTTGCAGGCGTCCGCGCACCCGTTGGTCACGACGTTGCAAGTGGTAGATGCTGTCGAACACCTCACCCCACAGACCATAGCCATCGGGCGGTGCTTCATCGGGTTTGTGCAGGCGCAGCCATTCGTGCAAACGCAGCAATTGCTTGAGCGTCCAGGCCAGGTAAAGGCCCAGTCCCGCAGCGAGGCTCCAGCCGTAGTAGCCGGTAATCAGGCCGATCACCAGGCAGGCGGTGACCAGTAGCAGCATGTGGCGAATCAGGGTGCCATGCCAGTTTTGGTTCACTTGAACGCGCGTCCTTGTCTACTTCTTAAAGCGGGAAAAGTCCGGGTCAGGCTTTCGTTGAAAAGCGGTAGCCGGTGCCGCGCACGGTTTGTACCAGGTTTTCATAGGCATCGCCGAGGGCTTTGCGCAGGCGACGGATGTGCACGTCGACGGTGCGCTCCTCGACGTACACGTTGCCGCCCCAGACCTGATCCAGCAACTGGCCACGGGTATAGGCGCGTTCCTGGTGGGTCATGAAAAACTGCAGTAGACGGTATTCGGTCGGTCCCATTTCCGCGGGTTTGCCATCGATGGTCACGCGGTGGCCGATCGGGTCCAACAACAGGCCACCGACTTCAATCGGCGCCTCGCCATCGCTCGGGCCGGCACGGCGCAGTACAGCTTTGAGGCGCGCAACCAGCTCGCGGGGGGAAAAGGGTTTGGTGATGTAATCGTCGGCGCCGACTTCCAGGCCCTGGATCTTGTTGTCCTCTTCGCCCTTGGCCGTGAGCATAATGATCGGGATATCCCCGGTCAGCTCATCGCGCTTGAGGCGGCGGGCCAGCTCGATGCCGGACGTGCCGGGCAGCATCCAGTCGAGCAGGATCAGGTCCGGTTTGCGGTCGACGATAATGGCGTGGGCCTGCTGGGAGTTTTCAGCCTCCAGGCAGTCATAGCCGGCCATTTCCAACGCAACGGCGATCATTTCGCGAATGGGCGCTTCGTCGTCGACGATCAGAATGCTCCTGCCAACCATGCCTTAATCCTCTTGTCATTTAACTGTCTTGCGCCGCATTAGATAACGGAATTATTGCAGTCGTGTGACAGTATTTTAGTCGCCTGCGGTTGTCACGAACCTGGACTAAGCTCTAACTCCGAATCCTGACAACCACAAAAGGAAGGTTTCCATGAAGCTATGCTCGCAATCCTTCAAAGGCCTGCTGTTGGCGGCTGCCCTCGCATTACCAACAATGGCCTTCGCTGCCGAGCCGGCGATGATGAAAGGCGGCGTGATGACCGACCACAAAGGCATGACGTTGTACACCTTCGACAAGGACACCGGCGGCAAGTCTGCCTGTACCGGCCAGTGCGCGGAAAATTGGCCGCCACTGATGGCGGAGGCGGGTGCCAAGGCAGAGGGTAAATGGAGCGTTATCAAACGTGATGACGGCAGCATGCAATGGGCCTACGACGGCAAGCCGTTGTACTACTTCGTCAAGGACAAGGCCCCGGGAGACATGATGGGCGACAAGATGAAGGACGTTTGGCACGTTGTGCGCGAGTCGCAGAAGTAACCAAATCCGCCGTTTGTAGGAGCGAGCGGGCGGCGATCCTACAAACGGCGGATAGAAGCTGTGTCTCAGCGCAACCCGTAATCCAGCACAATCCCGACAAAAATCGCCAAGCCGGCCCAATGGTTGTGCAAAAACGCCTTGAAGCAGCGCATGCGGTCCTTGCTGCGGGTGTACCAGAATTCCCAAACAAAACAGCCCGCAGCCACAGCCAAGCCGAGGTGGAACCAGCCGCCAAGCTCGAACTTCGAACCGGCCAGCAACAGGCAACCCAGCGCCAACCCTTGCAGGGTCAGGATGATCACCCGGTCCGCCTCGCCAAACAGAATCGCCGTGGATTTCACGCCGATCTTCAAGTCGTCGTCACGGTCAGTCATCGCGTAATAAGTGTCGTAGCCCACCGTCCACATCAGGTTGGCGATCCACAACAACCAGGCTGCTGCCGGCAACTCGCCGGTTTCGGCGGTAAACGCCATCGGCATCCCCCAGGAAAACGCCGCGCCCAGCACCACTTGCGGGTAATAGGTGTAACGCTTCATGAACGGATAAGTGCAGGCCAGGGCCAAGCCGCCGAACGATAGCCAGATCGTTGCCGCATTGGTGCACAGCACCAGCAGGAAACTCACGCCCATCAGCAAGGCGAAGAACACCAGCGCTTCTTTGGAGCTGATCTTGCCGCTCGGCAGCGGGCGCTGTTCGGTGCGCTTCACATGGCCGTCGACCTTGCGGTCCGCCCAATCGTTGATCACGCAGCCGCCCGCGCGGGTCAGCACCACGCCAAGCACGAAAATCACGATATTGGCCAGTGACGGCGAGCCCTTGCCGGCAATCCACAGCGCCCACAACGTAGGCCACAGCAGCAGATAGATGCCGATCGGCTTGTCCATGCGTGTCAGCTGAATGAAATCCCAGGCCCGTGGGTTCAAGCGATTCAGGGACTTGAGCAGGCTCTGGTACATCAGTAGTTCTCCGGGTGGGCGCGGGCGGCGCTCCACAGGGTCGGCAGGAAGATTTCAGCCACCAGCACGCTCAACGTGCCGCGGTCGAAGCGCGAGCGGCGACCCCACAGCTCAGGCGCCTGCACCTCGGTCGGCAGCCACGCTTGAGGATAGTGACAAACCTCGATGGCGCGGCGCTGGAAGGCGTGGTCGCAAAACAATAGTTCGCCCAGGGAGCGGCTGCCCAGTTCGTCCATGTGCAGGCCGTCACCCTGCAACGCGCTGCGCGCCGCGACGCTGCGGGCAAATACCCACGCCTGGCCATGCCCGCGCAAGTACACCTCGCGCACCCAGCCTTCGCTGCCTTCGGCCAGGTCCAGCGCGGCGCATTCATCGGCGCGCAGGGTTTGCCAGCCTTCGAACAGCGGCGTGACGCTGAAACCGTCATTCGACAAGCGGGTCAGGCGTCGGGTCAGCGATCCTTCGTCAAACAGCCAGTCGAGGGTAAACGGGTCGGGGAGGGGCGTCAGCAGGCTTTGAGGGAGCCAGAGCGGGGCCGAACGGGTGGATTTTGTGTGTTGCACAATGAGTCATTATTGGCAGCAAAGGAGGCGGCGAGCTTAACATGTCAGCTCATGAAATTGAGTGATCCGCCCGCCCGTTGCACCGAACGGGCTTGCATCTGCGTGACCCCATCAGTACAAAACGCGCTGAGCCGAACGGCAGCGCTGCAATCATCGACCGTTCGCGCCGGCAAAAGCCTGAACCCTGAGGAAGTACCTGAATGAAAAAGTGGCAATGTGTGGTCTGCGGCCTGATCTACAACGAAGCCGAAGGCTGGCCGGATGACGGCATTGCGCCGGGCACCCTGTGGCAAGACGTGCCGGAAGACTGGCTGTGCCCGGACTGCGGTGTGGGCAAGATGGATTTTGAAATGATCGAAATCACCGCTTGAAAACTGAGGAGTAAGGAATGAACGCACCTGTCGTGATCGTCGGCACCGGCCTGGCTGGCTACAACCTGGCCCGGGAGTTTCGCAAACTCGATGGCGAAACCCCGCTGCTGCTGATTACCGCCGATGACGGGCGCTCCTACTCCAAGCCGATGCTCTCCACCGGTTTCGGCAAAAACAAAGACGCCGACGGCCTGAGCATGGCCGAACCGGGCGCGATGGCCGAACAGTTGAAGGCCGAAGTACGCACCCACACCCGCATCAGCGGCATTGACCCGGGCCACAAACGCCTGTGGATCGGTGAAGAAGCGGTGTACTACCGCGACCTGATCCTGGCCTGGGGTGCCGAAACCGTGCGCGTGCCCATCGAAGGCGACGCGGCGGACTGCGTGTTCCCCATCAACGACCTGGAAGACTACGCACGCTTTCGCGCGGCAGCGGCTGGCAAGCGTCGGGTGTTGTTGCTCGGCGCCGGCCTGATTGGCTGCGAGTTCGCCAACGACCTGAGCCTGGGCGGCTATGAGGTGCAACTGGTTGCACCGTGCGAACAGGTCATGCCGACCCTGCTGCACCCGGCCGCCGCCGCTGCGGTACAGGCCGGGCTGGAAAGCCTCGGTGCACGCTTCCACTTGGGGCCGGTACTCACTCGCCTGCAGAAGGTCGTCGAGGGCCTGGAAGCGCACCTGTCCGACGGTCAGGTCATCCCCTGCGACGTCGTGGTCTCGGCCGTTGGCCTGCGCCCGCGCATCGACCTGGCCGCCGCTGCCGGTTTGCAGGTCAACCGTGGCGTCGTCGTCGACCGTCACCTGCAAACCTCCCACGCCAACATCTACGCCCTGGGCGACTGCGCCGAGGTCGATGGGCTGAATTTGCTGTACGTGATGCCCCTGATGAGCTGCGCGCGAGCGCTGGCCCAGACCCTCGCAGGCAACCTGATGACGGTCAACTATGGCCCGATGCCCATCACCGTCAAAACCCCGGTATGCCCCTTGGTGGTGTCCCCGCCGCCACGGGGTTCGGAAGGTGTCTGGACGGTCGAAGGGCAGGGCGCCGACATCAAGGTGTTATGCCGCGATGCCAGCGGAAAACTGCTCGGTTATGCCCTTACAGGCACCGCCGTGATGGAAAAACTGGCCCTGAACAAAGAGCTTCCGGCACTGCTGGCGTAAATACCGGTCGTTCTGTCGGAATCACCCCCAAAATGCCCTGAGAATGGCCACTAGGATACTGGCGCAGCTCTTCCGTGCGTGCCATCCTCACTCCCGTCTGCCGCAGAGTAGAGCATCTGCGGCGCTTTGGGCGCTGCTCCATAGAGAGCAGCACGGACATAACAACAAAAAACCGTCAAAGGGGCTTCACTAACATGCGTAAACCAGAACTCGCCGCAGCAATTGCTGAAAAAGCAGACCTCACCAAAGAGCAGGCCAACCGCGTCCTGAACGCCGTTCTCGAAGAAATCACCGGCGCCCTGCACCGCAAAGACAGCGTCACGCTGGTAGGCTTCGGCACCTTCCTGCAACGCCACCGCGGCGCCCGCACCGGCAAAAACCCGCAAACCGGTGAGCCAGTAAAGATCAAGGCCAGCAACACCGTTGCGTTCAAGCCAGGCAAATCCTTGAAAGACAGCGTCAATCCGTAAGCCGTTTCCCTGACCCGCGTAGCGGGAGAGTGGAATAAAGAATGGGCACGCCAACCGAGGTTGGGTGCCCATTTTTTGTGGGGTTAGCTGATCCGGATTCATTATTTGGCGATGATCGCTGTTATTTCCGGCTCATCCACAAGCGCTGCAAAAAAGTAATGTTCTTAAATCCATGTAATTACTTCCTTACCAGCTTCCATAGGGAATGCCGAATTTGTCTATGTACGCTTTGGGTTCTTCTGAAGGCGGTCGAAGTTTTCCGTTGGAGGTGCCCCCGTAGGGGCCTATTGGACTGATCGTGCCTTGTACGCGGGTGACTTCGGTCGACAGTAAGCATTGGCCGCCTAGCCATACCTTGGCGATTCCTCCAAGCGCCAAACCAACTTCTGAGAAAACGAAACTTGAGACACTTTTCCTGTCGGGATCGAACCTGTGGTTAAGTTCCGAAATGCCCTAGCAAGGCGTTGGCTGTACTTATGTAGGAAAACTCTCTTAACTTCGCCAGATAGCTCCTCTATTTCATAATATTGCATAGAGGAAGTCCCGGTATGATCTAAGCATAGTGCTTTAATTTTAGCTCGCGTTGTTGCACTAATTGATAATGTGTCGCGAGGCGCCCTTGGAAATACATGGAGGAAAAATTCCTACATTAAAAAGTCATTAATACGACGGCAGTTTAACTGATCGCGTTCGTCTTCGTGCATTTTCAGAAGCGTCCTACATTTTTCCTTTTTTATTTTTGCCATGCTTTGTGTCGGCTTCGACTACAGGGGCTGGCGTCGTTGAAGCTCATGTTGCCAATGACCATAACTTTTAAAAAAGGCCATGGATGTCTTACTCAAGCAAACTTTTCGCTCATTATCTTGAACTCGCCAAAGTCTCTGTTTCCAATGAGAGTTTTGCGGGTGAGGATGTTCGCTTTTCGAATGAATATGAAGCACTGGAATGCGAGCTGGGTAAAGCCCAATCCATACACGAATGCAGTCAGATCGACTGGCCTAAAGTTCGCGAGAACTGCGATTACTTGCTGCGGACCCAGTCCAAGGATTTACGGGTTGGCGTCTGGCTGACATGGGCCTTGTACCAGTGTGAGTCCTTCCTGGGACTGTTGGCCGGTCTCGGGTTGTTGCGTCACCTGTGTGAAAGTCACTGGACCGAGGTTTACCCGAAAAAATCCCGTACCCGTGCTGCCGCGATCAATTGGTTGGTGCCGCGTCTTGAAAAGGTACTCACTGAAAACGTCGCGATTAAAGAGCAACTGCCATTGTTCCATTGTCTTGTGGAGCATCTGGAAGGGCTTGATGCCATTTGCACCAAACGCCTAGGCGACGACGCGCCTTTGTTGCTACCAATTTCCCGGCGCCTGAAAAAACTGGTGCAACGCACAACCGAGCATCAATCGGCCCCCAGCGTCGTTGATTCCGCGGTGGCTCAGGTCAAACAGGTTGCCACGCAGCTATTCAACCCCTGCACACCCATTGATAACGAAAAAGATGCCCATAAAGCCTTGCGTGCCCAACAGGACAGTGCGCGACCGCTGTGTGCCTGGTGGCTCAAGCAAAAGGCTACCGATCTGCGCGCATTACGCCTCAACCGTACGCTGCTCTGGCTACCTGTCGACACATTGCCCGAGCGCAATGCCGAGCAGATCACAGCACTGCGCGGTTTACCCGTCGACAGGCTCCAACTCTTACAAGAGCACTACGATCAAGCCCGATACGCTGATTTGTTGGTGGAGCTGGAGTCCAGTCTGTCCAAGGCGCCGTTCTGGTTTGACGGCCAGCGAATGGTTTGGGAATGCCTTCAGGGATTGAACGCAGAGATGGCCATGCGTGAAGTGGAAATCCACTTTGCATTATTGATTCAGCGTCTGCCCGGCATCCTCGAGTTGCGCTTTCATGACGGCGCTCCATTCGCCGATCCCGCCACCCGTGCATGGGTCAATGCCCAAGTCATGCCGCATCTGCAAAACCCCCGTACACCGCGTCCCGCAGAAGCCCTGGAAACACTACCGGACTGGGAGCAGGCCCTGGAGGACGTCCAGCCCATCCTGCGTAAGGACGGCCTCAAGGCCGCCGTGCAGATTCTCAAGCGGGGCCTGCTGAGTGCTCACGGCGGACGGGCGCAGTTTTTCTGGCAGTTCGCACTCGCACGCCTGTGCTTCATGGCCAGAAAATTTGAATTGGCCAAGACCCAACTTGAAACCCTTGACCAGACATTAAGGGGCGCAGGCCTGCACGCCTGGGAGCCGGATCTTGCGTTGCAAGTGCTGCAGTTGCTGCATAGCTGCTGCGAGTCGTTGCCGCAAAACCACGCGGTGCGCGAATGCAAGGAAGAGATTTATCGCAGGCTGTGCCACCTCGATCTCGAAGTGGCACTCGACTAGGCCCCAGGGCCAAAACCGCAAGGAGAATCGCCATGGCCAAAGAAGGCTCGGTAGCCCCCAAGGAACGCATCAACGTCACTTTCAAGCCCGCCACCGGTGGCGTTCAGGAAGAGATCGAACTTCCACTGAAACTGTTGGCGATCGGTGACTACACCCAACGCAAGGATGACCGGAAAGTTGAAGATCGCAAGCCGATCAATATCGACAAGATGACCTTTGACGAAGTACTCGCCAAGCAGGAGCTGCAAGTGACCTTGAGTGTGCCAAATCGACTTCAGGATGACAGCGGTTCTGAAGAATTGGTCGTGGATCTGCGCGTCGACTCGATGAAGGATTTCAATCCGGCCAGTCTGGTCGAGCAGGTGCCTGAACTGAAAAAACTGATGGAGCTGCGTAATGCGTTGGTGGCGCTCAAGGGGCCGCTTGGTAACGCACCTGCGTTCCGCAAAGCCATTGAAGGGGTTTTGGCAGATGACGAATCCCGCAGTCGCGTACTGGGTGAGCTAGGGCTCAACACCGAAGCTCAACCCGCCTGAATCTGCCACCAGTCAAGGAAGCCAATACCGTGAATACAAATGCAGCGCAGCAGCATGGCAACGAGAGTGAATACAGCATTCTCGACAGCATCATTGCCGAAACCCGCCTGAGCCCTGACGACGAAGCCTACGACATCGCCAAACGTGGTGTATCGGCGTTTATTGAAGAACTACTCAAGCCCCAGAACAATGGTGAGCCGGTCAAGAAAGCCATGGTCGATCGGATGATCTCCGAGATCGACAGCAAGCTCAGCCGCCAAATGGATGAAATCCTCCACCATCCTGAATTTCAGTCGTTGGAGTCCTCGTGGCGAGGCCTGCAGTTGTTGGTTGATCGCACCAACTTTCGCGAGAACATCAAGATCGAAATCCTTAGCGTTTCCAAAGAAGACCTGCTGGATGACTTCGAAGATTCGCCAGAGGTGATGCAGTCTGGTTTGTATAAGCACATTTACACCGCTGAGTACGGTCAGTTCGGTGGGCAGCCGGTTGGAGCGATCATCGCTAATTATTTCCTGTCGCCGAGTTCGCCCGATGTGAAGCTGATGCAATACGTGTCCAGTGTCGCTTGTATGTCCCATGCGCCATTCATCGCAGCGGCCGGGCCAAGATTTTTCGGCCTGGAGAGCTTTACCGGCCTGCCTGACCTGAAAGACCTGAAAGATCACTTCGACGGTCCGCAATTCGCCAAATGGCAGAGTTTCCGTCAGTCGGAAGATGCGCGTTACATGGGGCTGACCGTACCGCGTTTCCTGTTGCGCAATCCGTATGATCCGCAAGAAAACCCAGTGAAATCGTTCGTCTATAAAGAAATCGTGGCCAACGACCACGAGCACTATCTGTGGGGCAACACGGCTTACGCGTTCGGCACGCGACTGACCGACAGCTTCGCCAAGTTCCGCTGGTGCCCAAATATCATCGGCCCGCAAAGTGGTGGTGCGGTTGAAGATCTGCCGTTGCACCACTTCGAAAGCATGGGTGAAATCGAAACCAAAATACCGACCGAAGTACTGGTGTCCGATCGCCGTGAATACGAGCTGTCGGAGGAGGGGTTTATCGCCCTGACGATGCGCAAAGGTAGTGACAACGCAGCTTTCTTTTCTGCCAGTTCCGTGCAGCAGCCAAAACAATTTGGCATCAGCCCCGAAGGCAAGGTTGCAGAGCTGAACTACAAGCTTGGCACTCAATTGCCATACATGATGATCGTCAATCGTCTGGCCCACTATTTGAAGGTACTGCAGCGCGAACAACTGGGTTCGTGGAAGGAACGTACTGACCTCGAGCAAGAGCTCAACAAATGGATACGCCAGTACGTAGCCGATCAGGAAAATCCGAGTGCCGAAGTCCGTGGGCGTCGACCATTGCGTTCGGCGCAAATCATTGTCAGCGATGTCGACGGTGAACCAGGCTGGTATCGCGTCAGCCTCAATGTGCGCCCGCATTTCAAGTACATGGGTGCCGATTTCACCCTGTCTCTGGTTGGCAAGCTGGATAAAGAATAAGAGAAGCTGACTCATGACTGGATATGGCAGCCTCTTTGAACGCCTGGGCGGCGATGTGGAAGAACGTGTTGGCTGGAGCCGCGAAAACTCTGCCATGACGTCTGTGGCTGCCCATCTTGCCAAGATGCTAAGTACCCGTGTGGGCAGCGTGCAGACATTGCCCGACTACGGATTACCCGATCTCAATGACATGCGGCTGAGTCTGCACGACTCCCTGAGCCAGGCGCGTGTGGCCATAGAGCGCTTCATTGAGGCCTACGAACCTCGTCTGAGCAAAGTTCAGGTCTCTCCTGGGGTGCGTGATGACGATCGGCTTCGCATGTCCTTCGCCATTGAAGGTCTGTTGGAAATTGACGGCTTCAAGCGGCAGGTCAGCTTTACCGCATGCCTGGATGGCAGCGGACAGGTCAAGGTCAGCCAATGAAAGACGGAGTTTTCCATGTCCTTTAACCACTACTACCAAAGCGAACTGACCGCACTGCGCCAGTTGGGCCGTCGTTTCGCCGAGCGTAGTCCGGCATTGGCACCTTTCCTGGGCCAGCCCGGACGTGATCCGGATGTGGAGCGATTGCTTGAAGGCTTCGCGTTCTTGACCGGGCGTCTGCGGCAGAAGCTTGACGACGAATTGCCGGAGCTGAGCCAATCGTTGATGCGGTTGCTGTGGCCCAACTATATGCGACCGCTGCCGGCGTTCAGTATTTTGCAGTTCGCAGCATTAACGCGTTCGGAACCGGCATTTGTGGTTGAACGCGACACACCGGTGGAGAGTGTACCGATCGACGGTGTGCGTTGCCGTTTTCGCACGTGCTACTCGACCGAAGTCTCAGCGCTGAATCTTATCGGGCTGAATTATTCGGCCAAAGGCGATGGATCGCTTTTGAGCTTGCGACTGGAGATGAGTACTGACGGCCATTTTGGTGAGCTGGCGTTGAATCGTTTGCGCCTGCACTTCACAGGCGAACGCTATATCAGCCAGATGCTTTACCTGAGCCTGTTGCGCCATCTGCATGGCATCGAGTTAGTCCCGTTGGATGGCGTCGGCAAGCCAATCGCTGGGGTGAAAGACATGCCGATGGCACTCCGGTTACCTGGTAATCACGTGCAACCGGTAGGTTTTGCCGAAGAAGACGCATTGGTGCCTTACCCGTTGAATACCTTCCGTGGTTATCGCTACCTGCAGGAATATTTCGCTTTCCAGGACAAGTTCCTGTTCGTCGATATCAACGGACTCGACCTGCTCAAGACTTTATCCGAAGACATCATGAAACAGGTGCGAGGTTTGGAGTTGCGCTTTGATATTCGCAAGAGCGCATTGCAGCAACTGTGTCCGACCCTGGACAACATAAAGCTCCACTGCACACCGATCGTAAATCTGTTCACACACGATGCGCTGCCAGTGCGTCTCGACGGCAAACAAGATGAGTACTTGCTCCTGCCAGCCGAGTACGACCCGCAACACTGCGGGGTGTTTTCGGTTGAAAGCGTCACCGGATGGAGAACTGGGGGGCTGGGTAATCGGGAGTATGTGCCGTTCGAATCCTTCGAGCACGATCCAAGTTTCGATGTGCCGGTCAGCCGCCCGCATTACAGCGTTCGCCAGCGTTCATCCTTGCTTCACGACGGTCTTGATACCTATCTGAGCTTCGGCATTCAACATTGCGAAGTACAGGAAACGCTCTCGGTCGAGCTGATGTGCACCAACCAAAACCTGCCACGCAAGTTAAAGCCCGGTGACATCAACCAGCCTTGCAGGCAGACGCCGGAGTTCCTGCGTTTTCGCAACATCACTTCGGTCACATCATGTTTTGCGCCGCCGCTCAATCAGGACTTCCTCTGGAAGCTGATAAGCAATATGTCGCTCAACTATCTGTCCCTGGCCGACGTCAATGCTTTGAAGCTGATTCTCGAAACCTACGACCTGCCACGCTACTACGACCAGCAGGCTGAGAAAGTCAGCAAGAGGCTGCTCGGCGGGCTGAAGTCGATCAAGCATCAACACGTCGACAGATTGCACCGTGGATTACCGGTACGAGGCTTGCGCACGGAACTGGTCATCGACCCACAGGGGTATATCGGTGAGGGCGATCTGTTCGTGTTCGCTTCGGTACTCAACGAGTTTTTCGCACTTTACGCCAGCCTCAATTCGTATCACGAGCTGCGGGTAATCAGCACACAAGGAGAGGTCTATCAATGGACACCGCGCATGGGGCTTCAGCCCTTGCTTTAAGCGGGCTGAGCCGGGCAATTAGAGAATATTCACTGTTTCAGGCTGTGCGGCTGGTGATTAATCGGCTGCGCGAGATGTATCCGCATCTGAGCGAAGACCAACTGTACGACCAGTTGGAATTCCAGGCTAATCCGAGCCTTGGTTTTCCCGGTAGCGACGTGGACCGTGTGGAGTTCTTTGAAGAGCACGGGCAGATGCGCGCGCGGTTGCGATTCAACCTGATAAGCCTGGTGGGTTCCGGTTCACCGCTGCCTGCGTTTTATGCCGAGCAGGCCTTGAAAGACGGCGAAGAGGGTAACCCGACGCGCAATTTCCTCGATCTGTTCCATCACCGATTGCAGCGGCTTATTTGGCCGATCTGGCGCAAGTACCGATATCACGCGGGCTTCCAGAGTGGTGCCCTCGATTCGTTTTCTTCGCAACTGTTTGCCCTGATAGGTCTTGGTGGCGAAGAGATCCGCAAGGCCCGGGAGTTGAATTGGAAGCGCTTGCTGCCATACCTCGGTCTGCTCAGTCTGCGAGCGCACTCGGCAGCCTTGATCGAGGCAGTACTACGTTACTACTTCAAGCACGCCGAGCTGACCATCGAGCAATGCATCGAGCGTCGCGTCGCGATACTCGACGAGCAACGCAATGGCCTCGGGCGTAGCAACAGCAAACTCGGTGAAGACCTGGTATTGGGCGAGTACGTTCGTGATCGAGGCGGAAAATTCCGGATTCATATTCGCAAACTCGACTGGCAACGCTTTCATGAATTCCTGCCAGTCGGTTTCGGCTATCAACCGTTATGTGCGCTGGTGCGATTCACCCTGCGTGATCCGCTCGACTACGACATCCGTCTGGCCCTGCGTCAGGAAGAAATTCGCGAGCTGCGCATCGGTGAACTGAATGTCTGTCATCTGGGTTGGACCAGTTGGCTGGGCCGCGAACGTGCCGACGGCGTGGTGACACTGAGCAGTAAAAATTCATTGAGGGTGTGAGCAATGATCAACGTGGACCTGCAACAGCTTATCCAGGCGCTTGACGCCGAAAGCCGTCATGACCTGGAAAGCTCTGCCGAGCGCTGCATCGCCCGTGGTGGCAGCAAAGTTCTCGTCGAGGATTTTCTGCTGGCGTTATTGGAGCGCCCACAAGGTTTGCTAGGTCGTGCCCTGCAAGACGCTGAAATAGATGCCGGTGAGTTGGCGGCTGCGTTGCAATTGGGAGTCGAGAACACCGCCTCGCAGAGCCCTGTGTTTGCACTGGAATTGGTCCAATGGCTGCAGGATGCCTTACTACTGGCAACACTCGAGTTGGGTGAGAGCGTGATTGGGCAGGCCGCACTGATCCTCTCGTTGTTGTGCAATCCGTTGCGCTACGCCGGTAGTCGTTACCAGTTGGTCCTCGCGAGGCTGAACATTGAGCGAATCAAAGAATTCGCGCTTTCCCGGGTTGAGCCACCAGCCACCGGCAACCCGGTTCGATCCGCTGAATCCCTGCTGGGACGCTTCACTCACAATCTGACTCAACAAGCCCGTGACGGCAAATTGGACCCGGTGTTGTGCCGCGATATTGCGATCTGTCAGATGGTCGATATTCTCGCCCGTCGTCGCAAGAACAATCCGATCGTGGTCGGCGAAGCGGGCGTGGGGAAAACGGCCATAGTCGAAGGCCTGGCATTGCGCATCGCTGCCGGTGAAGTACCGCCAGTGTTGAAAGGTGTTGAGTTGTTGTCCCTGGATATGGGGCTATTACAGGCCGGCGCCAGCATCAAAGGTGAGTTCGAGCGGCGCCTCAAGGGTGTAATTGATGAAGTCAAGGACAGGCCAAAGCCGGTGATCCTGTTCGTTGACGAAGCTCATGCGCTGATCGGCGCGGGAAGCAATGCTGGCGGTTCCGACGCGGCCAATCTGCTCAAGCCGGCGTTGGCTCGTGGCGAGTTGCGAACTATCGCCGCCACGACTTGGACGGAGTACAAGAAATACTTCGAAAAAGACCCGGCCCTGGCCCGACGTTTTCAACCCGTGCAATTGCATGAGCCAACTATCAGCGAAGCCGTGACAATCCTTCGCGGGCTGGCTCCGGTGTATGAGAAGAGCCACGGCATTTACCTTCGCGATGACGCTGTGGTGGCAGCGGCTGAATTGTCTGCTCGCTACCTGACCGGTCGTCAACTCCCGGATAAAGCCGTTGATGTTCTCGACACTGCATGTGCCCGCGTGCGTATCAGCCTGGCTGCTGCTCCACAAAGTCTGGAGCGTTTGCGTGGCGAACTGGCTGAAGGTGTCCGCCAGTGTCAAGCCTTGTGTCGGGATGCTGAAGCAGGATTGCTGATTGATCGCGAAGCGCTGACCACGTTGCAAGAGCGTCTCGTTCTGGTTGAGCACGAAAGGGCTGAACTGGAATCCCTGTGGACCGAGCAAAAGGAACTGGCCGAACGTCTGCTGGATCTGCGTCAGCAACTGGCAAAGGCCCGGGAAGAAGCTGTCACTAGAACAGCTTCACCTGAGGAACAGGCACCAGACATCGAAGTTCTGGGAATTGCGCTAAACGAAGTCCATCGCAACTTGACTGATGCGCAAGTCAGACAACGCCTGGTGAGCTTTGAAGTGTGCCCGCGTCTGGTGGCCGAAGTCATTAGTGCCTGGACGGGAGTGCCGTTGGCTCAACTGACCCTTGAGTACAACGCCAGGATCGCCAGCTTTGCTACTGATCTGCGCAATCGTATTCGTGGTCAGGAACAAGCCATCGAGATACTGGATCGCTCGATGCGCGCGACAGCCACCGGCCTGAACAATCCTGAAGCGCCAGTGGGCGTATTTCTGCTGGTCGGCCCGAGTGGCGTCGGCAAGACCGAAACCGCGCTGGCGCTAGCGGATTTGTTGTATGGCGGTGATCGTTTTATTACCACCATCAACATGTCGGAGTTCCAGGAAAAGCACACCGTCTCTCGCTTGATCGGAGCGCCACCCGGTTATGTCGGTTACGGGGAGGGCGGCATGCTTACCGAAGCCGTGCGTCAGAAGCCGTACTCCGTTGTATTGCTTGATGAGGTCGAAAAGGCTGACCCGGACGTACTTAACCTGTTCTACCAAATCTTTGACAAAGGCTTGGCCAACGATGGGGAAGGGCGCCAGATCGACTTTCGAAATACTCTCATTCTGATGACCTCCAATCTGGGTAGCGAGCGGATCAGCGAACTGTGCGAAAACGTTGCACGGCCACCTGTGCAGGAGCTCGAAGCCTCCATTCGCCCGATTCTCATCCAACACTTCAAGCCGGCGCTGCTGGCACGCATGCGCATAGTGCCGTATTACCCGGTCAGTGGGCCGGTACTCTGTGAACTGATCGAGGTCAAGCTTGGCCGCTTGAGAGAGCGCCTGCATCGTCGTCAGCTGGATTTCGGCTATTGCCAGAACCTTGTCGATCACTTGGCCGGGCTTTGCACGCAAAGCGACAGTGGTGCCCGTCTGATTGACCAGTTGCTGGACCGGCATGTGCTGCCCCAAGTGGCTGACCGCTTGCTTGATGCAATGGCAACCGGTGATCACTTCACACGTGTTCATGCGACTCTGAATGTTGATGCCGGCATCATCTGCGAGTTCGCTTGAGATGGGGGTGATGCTCGCTCAAACGCCTCAACCGCTGGCGTATGCCGAAGCCTTGCTGGATCAATTCGCCAGTTTGTCACAGGCGGCGGACAGCGCTGTATTGCTGGGTGACTTCCTTCGCGCAGTGACACAACTGACTGATTGTGAGCTGGCGCAATTATATTTGCTTGACGCAAACCACGGCTGTCTAGAACTGAACTCCGAACACCTGAACGGCATTTTGCAGCCTCGGGATAGGGCGGACTTCCCGGTGGATTTCAACGATGCGCAACTGCTGCAATACGCCCTGCGCCAGAACCGCGTGGTGTGCCTCGACTCCTTGAGTGACAGCTTGTACGAAACCAGTTTTTTGCCGCTCCAGAGCAAACCATGGAAATCGTTGTTGTGTGTGCCTCTGCTAAATCGGCAAAAGG
The DNA here is from genome assembly GCF_005502415.1 of Pseudomonas sp. G(2018). Classification (NCBI taxonomy): domain Bacteria; kingdom Pseudomonadati; phylum Pseudomonadota; class Gammaproteobacteria; order Pseudomonadales; family Pseudomonadaceae; genus Pseudomonas; species Pseudomonas sp. G(2018). Next base: position 88,311 of record NZ_SCOO01000019.1, read on the forward strand.
TCGTTGAGGGTTTAGTACTCTGTGCCAGCCGCCGACACTTTGATCTGCAAGGGCTCGCCGAGTCACTGGGTCAATTGGGCTCGTTTGTGCTTAGTCAGCTGCAACTGCTTCAACGGCTGCGTCGGCCGTCTGGCAATACACGATCTGCATCAGACAGCATCCCGAATGCTAGCGGATATGGACTGATAGGCAATAGTCCAGCCATGCGCCGAACCTATTTGCTGATCAGTAAGGTCATGCATAGTCCTTACACCGTTTTGTTGCGCGGCGAGACGGGTACTGGCAAGGAAGTGGTTGCGCGGGCGATTCACGATGGTGGCCCTCGGCAATCTCGACCACTTATCGTGCAGAACTGCGCGGCATTCGCCGAAAACCTCCTGGAAAGTGAACTGTTCGGCTACCGAAAAGGTGCCTTCACCGGTGCCGACCGCGATCGCGCCGGGCTGTTCGATGCGGCTAACGGCGGCACCCTGTTCCTGGATGAAATCGGCGATATGCCGTTATCCCTGCAAGCCAGGTTGTTGAGGGTTTTGCAGGAGGGTGAGGTTCGGCCACTGGGCTGTAACGATACCCATAAGATCGACGTACGCATTATCGCGGCGACCCACCGTGATCTGGCGTTGCTGGTCAGGGAAGGAAAATTCCGTGAGGACCTGTACTACCGTCTCGCGCAATTTCCAATCGAACTGCCGGCCCTGCGTCAACGCGCAGGTGACATCCTCGATCTGGCCCGGCATTTCGCTGAAAAGGCCTGCACATTTTTACAACGGGATAGCGTGCATTGGTCTGAGGCGGCGCTGAGTCATCTGGCCGCTTATGCCTTTCCCGGCAATGTGCGCGAACTCAAAGGACTCGTCGAGCGTGCGGTGTTGCTGTGCGAGGGCGACGAATTGCTGGTCGGGCACTTTTCTCTGCCTATGGATGCAATTACGCGAGATAGCAGCCTGCACTTGCGCGAGCGCCTTGTGCAGGTCGAACGCAGTCTGGTGATTGATTGTCTGCGTAAAAACAACGGCAATCAGACGATTGCTGCCCGGGAACTCGGGCTGCCGCGCCGTACGCTGTTGTATCGCCTCGCACGTTTGAACATCAAGCCGGGTGATCTCGATGGTTAATCCTCTGGATCGGTTCCCTGAGTCCGCTCAACCGGTTCCAACCTCTTGGAGACCTCGCATGCCTGTTCGTCACTGGCAGGCCGCTTTGCTGGCGCTCGTCGTTTTATTCGGCGTTGGCGGCTGTGGCGGCAATTACAAGTACAACGACAACACCTATCGCCCCTTGGGTGATCCGCAGGCGGGCAATCGCGGCAAGTAACCGCGGGGAGCATCACCATGGAACTGGTTTTAGAAATGCTGAACAACAAGCAGTTCGTGCCGACCGATTTGTGCCAGAAAACTTTCACACAATCCGGTGGCTTGATTGGTCGGGGTGAGGATTGCGATTGGGTCATTCCCGACCGTAAACGTCACCTTTCCAGCCACCACGCAATGATCAGCTTTCACGAGGGCGCGTTTTACCTGACGGATCTCAGCAGCAACGGTATCCAAGACCGAGTCAGTGGTACCCCTTTGACCAAGGGGGAAGCGATGCGTATCGAGGCCGGCAACATTTACGCGCTGGGCGACTTCGAGATCCGCGCGCGACTGAGTCATGACTCTGCATTCTTAGACGCCGAAGCCTGCCGTTCCACCAGGACAGGCAACATCATTCCTGACGATGTGTTCCTTGAGTTCGATCCGTTGAGGGGCATTGATCAGATGGAGCGTTCTTGCTACGAGCTCGATGAACTGAATGACTTCGAAGTGCCGTTTCAAGCACCCATGCAATGCGCCGACTATGCACGCATCGATATGGAAAATCTGACGGTACCGCAGCTGGTTGAAACTCCGTCAGAACCCGCATCAGTCAGACCCAAGGTAACCGAGCCTCAGCGTGAGGATTTCTGGGAGCGCTTCGGTGCCGCACTGGGAGTAGATCTCAAGGGCCTCGACCCTGTCGCCCGCGAAGCAGTAGCGCTCGATGCCGCACGATTGCTCAAGCAAAGCGTCTGCGGCTTACAGCAAAGCCTGCGCACCCGTAGCGAGCTGAAAAACGAGTTGCGGCTTGCCCAGACGACCCTGCAAGGGTTACCCATAAACCCGTTGAAACTCGGCGTTGGTGCAGGTGAGGCGCTGGGGATGCTGTTGGCCAATAAACCAGGTCAATTATCAGCAGAGCAAGCGATCTCCCGTGTTTTCCGTGATCTACAGGCGCACCAAGTGGCGTTGCTGGCCGGCAGTCGCGCAGCGCTTCGAGGGACTCTGGAGCATCTCTCACCACAACAGCTGACCTTGCGTTTCGAGCGCGATAACAAGTCACTGATCGCCACTTCCGGTAGCCGTTGGAAAGCCTATGGCCGTTACCACCAGGCCCTGCTACAGGATGACGACTGGAGCGAGCGTTTGCTGACGAGAGACTTTGCACTGGCCTATGAAGAGCAGATTCGCCTGATCTCCACTCTCCATTCTGACCTCCAGGGATGACGCACATGTCGCGCCGTTGGACTGTTTCAATCAATGCGCTGAGCGGTCTCGCAGCGCTGGTTTTGCTGACTGGTTGCTCGGTGTTATCGCCGTATTCCGGTATGACCAAACTCAATCTGAAGCTGACCGCCAGTGATCAACTGAATCCGGATCTCCATGGGCGCCCATCTCCGATTGTCGTGCGCCTGCTAGAGCTGAAGCACCCGGTTGCGTTCGAGAACGCCGACTTCTTTAGCCTTTACGAGCGCGCGGCGACATCTCTGATGCCGGATCTTGTGACCAGTGAAGAGCTACAGCTGCGCCCAGGGGAAACTGTAGAACTCAAGCTAAGCGTGCAAGGGGAGAGTCGCTTCGTCGGCATCCTCGCTGCTTACCGTGACCTGCCTGAATCCAGGTGGCGCTTCACCGTGCCACTCACATCAGGGGACATTAACAACTCGGACATCAAGCTCGACCATGCCGGTATTCGCAGCAGCAATGAAACTCTCACCAAGGCAGGTGATTGAACATGCATACCCATAAAATCATGTGGCAAGAAGGCATGTTGCTGCGTCCGCAGCACTTGCAGCACAGCGATCGCTACCACGACCATCAATTGAAAGCCCGAACACAGCTTGTAGGCAGTTACATCTGGGGTCTCCTGAACCTGGAAATCGATCTGCAGTTTCTCAAGATGGGGAAAGTGGTTATCAACTGTGCCTCGGGGATCCTGCCGGATGGCAGTCTCTTCGAAGTGGGAGGCAGCACCAGACCGCTCGTCCTGGACATACCTGCCAACACCGTCAATTCACCCATCTATCTGGCGCTGCCGCTAGTGACCGGCAACCATGTCGAATCACGCCGCCCGGAGCAAAGCGACGTACTGGCGCGTTACATCGCCTATGAAATTGAGATCGCCGACTCCAATGCGGGAGACGGTTGTACCAGCACGGTGAGTTGCGCCCGTCCGGACTTCCGCTTAATGCTAGGCGAACAGCAAAACGATCAGGCCTTTGTGAAGCTGAAAGTCTGCGAAGTCCTCGACACCACTCCCGATGGTGTGATCACCCTCGCTCCGGATTTCGTGGCGACGTACCTGCAGGTGCACTCGTCCAGATATCTGCTCTCTTGTCTGAAAGAGGTCATCAGCATGCTCGGCCATCGGGGGGACGCCATTGCCGAGCGGATTCGCTCCAATGGCAAGGTGGGGGGCGCGGAAGTGGGCGATTTCATGATGCTGCAATTGATCAACCGTACCGAACCACTGTTGCGTCATTACCTCACCAGGGAGCAGGTTCATCCTCAAGAACTGTACTGCACACTGCTGACCCTGCTGGGCGAACTGGCTACTTTCTCCAGCGAAAGCAAGCGCCCTGGTCTGGACAGTCGCTATGAACACAGTGACCAGGGTACAAGCTTCCGCAAACTCATGGAGGCGATTCGTCAGGTTCTATCGATGGTGCTGGAACAGCATGCCGTCGAGTTGCCGATGCAGGCGCGTCAGTACGGAATCATTGTTTCGCCGTTGCACGACCATAAATTACTGGGCTCGGCCTCGTTCGTACTCGCCGCCAGTGCCCAATGCGATGGCGAAGAACTGCGTCATCGATTGCCGACACACCTCAAGGTCGGTCCGGTGGAGAGTATCCGTCAACTGGTCAATCTTCATTTGCCGGGTATCAAAGTCAGGCCTTTACCGGTAGCCCCGCGACAGATCGCATTCCACGCCAACAAAACCTATTTCATCCTCGAACTCAGTTCCGAATACCAGACACAACTCGAACGCTCTGGCGGCTTTGCGTTCCATGTCTCCGGTGAATTCGCCGAGCTCGAATTGAAATTCTGGGCCATCAGGAACTGAGCAACATGATCAAGGACATGGAACACCATCAGGACGACAAAACCGTGCTGCTCGATCGTTTGGGCCATGGCCCGGCGCAGGGAAACTTGACTGACTCCACCGCACCACCGCGTTTCGAACAGTTGGAGGCGCGCATGATTTACGCCGCTCGACAGCGGCCGGCACATACTTTCAGCATCAGTCTCAACGCGTTGGTGGCGGCGGCGTCCGGCCTGTTATCGGAAGTGGTGCGGCTCAAACAGAGCGCCACCGGTGGAGACTTGCCAACCCTTCACCAGCGATTGAGTACCGCGTTGGGAGATTTCGTTAATAACGCGCTACATAAAGGTGTCGAAAGTAGTCAGGTATCAACTGCACGTTACGTACTGTGCACAGTCGTTGACGAGGCCGTGGCGACCTCTGCGTGGGGTAAGGAAGGCGAGTGGTCGAAAATGAGCCTTCTGAGTACATTTCACAATGAGACGTCTGGTGGTGAACGATTCTTCCAGCTCCTTGATCGTCTATCAAAAAACCCGGTGAAGCACCTGCCGATGCTGGAGCTGATGTATCTGTGCCTGGCACTTGGATTCGAGGGCAAATACCGAGTTCAGTCGCGAGGCCATCAGGAGCTTGAAAACCTTCGTGATGCACTCTATCGGCAGATTCACCAGTTGCACGTAGATGTTCCGCGTGAACTTTCACAGCACTGCGAAGGCGTTGGTGAAGGCCAGCGGCGTGGTCTGGTGCAGTTTGTGCCGTGGTGGATGGTGACGCTGATTACTGCGGTGTGCCTGGTGATTATGTACTCAGGGTTCGCTTGGGTATTGGTTGAGCAGCGCGCTTCGACTTTAAAGCCGTTCCAGCAAATTGACCAAGCAGCGGTTCAATCGCAGTCGCACCAATTGAAGGGGCGCTGGTGATGGTCAAGCTCTTCAGAAGAACCGGCCCTTTCCTGAAAAAGACATGGATCTGGAGCCTGTTGTTGGTGTTGTTTGTCGCACTGCTGGTGTGGCGCATCGGACCGCTGTTGGCGGTGGATGATTACAGGTTCTGGGAAAGTCCCACTTCGCGTCTGCTGAGCATCAGCGTGTTGTTCCTGGTCTGGGGTCTGACCATGGTTTTCGTCAATTGGCGCGCCGGTATACGCAAGCAAATCCTGGAAAGCTCCGAAGACGGTCGGGCAAGTCTGTTCCGTCATCAAAAGATCAATCAGGAATGCACAGAGCTGAAGGTGCGCTTCAAGAGTGCCCTTCACACCCTCAGGACTTCGAGCCTCTATCGCGGGCGTCGTGAATTGCCGTGGTACTTGCTGATCGGTCCTCAGGGCAGTGGCAAAACCAGTCTACTGGAGCGTTCCGGCCTGGAGTTCCCGCTCAATTCGTTCGACCGCAAGCTGACTCGCGATTTGCTCAGTACAGAGTATTGCGATTGGTACTTCACCGAGAACGGTGTGCTGCTCGAAACGGCCGGCCGCTACCTGACTCAGTCAAACGTCGAAGTCGACGCCAGCGGCTGGAGCTATTTGCTCGGCCTGTTGCATAAACGACGTCGTAGCAGACCGCTCAATGGTGTGATGGTAGTGCTCCCGGTGCAAACCTTGCTCAGCCATGACCATGAGAGTTTGGACGATTTGGCGAAACACGTGCGTTCACGTTTGCAAGAGATACAGCAAAGGCTGCACGTCGACCTTCCGATCTATTTGGTGTTAAGCAAAACGGATGATCAGTCGGGCTTTCACGAGTTCTTCGATCACCTGACCCGGGAGGAAAAGGAGCAGGTGCTGGGCGCCAGTCTGAGTAAAACGTCGCTGGCGTCTGACGCTACCGCGGTACGCATCGAATTCGAAGCATTGCTACAGCGCCTCAACAGCCAGGTGATCATGCGCATGCATCAAGAGCGCGACCCGCTGCGTCGAGGCCGAATTCTCGATTTTCCGCATCAATTGGGGCAGGTTGGTGAAGGGCTGTGCAAATTCGTCGAACAGACATTTAGCAGTAGCCGTAACCTGCACACGGGCCAATTGCGTGGTTTCTACCTCACCAGTGTCACTGACTCAAACAAGCCGCAGGATCACCAAACTGACGCCGGTGGAGGTCTGAAACAGGGGGGGGCGCCGGTCCGGCATGCCGGGCATTCGCGGTTTATCCACCATTTGTTCAGTCGGATCATTTTTTCCGAATCCGGTCTTGTCGAGCTGGACAAGCGTGAACGCAACCGTCTTTCCTGGATGCAGCGCGCGCTGTATGTGGGGGCGCTGACTGCATTGAGCTTGTTTGGTTTTTTATGGGCCAGCAGCTTCTCGGCCAACCATGAGCGCTTGGATAATCTTCGTGCTCTGGCGCAGACTTGGATTCAACAGCGTTCGACCCTGACCGCACAAGATGAATGGCTGCCGGCGTTGGAGTCCCTCGACACCAGCTACGCGGCAACTCAGTTGTTCCCTGACAAACGCGATGTTTCGTACCACGAGCGCGGGGGCTTGTACCAAGGTGTAGAGGTAAATACGGTGATCAGAAGTGCCTACGAGCGCGAGCTTGAAGCGCACCTTCTGCCGCGGCTCGCGACGTTGCTGGAAGGGCAGATCCGCGCCAATATGAAAGACCGCGAACGTTTGCTCAACGGCCTGCGTGCATACCTGATGCTGAGCGATCAGGATCGTCGCGACGTGGCATGGCTAAAACAATGGATTGCTACTGAGTGGTCCGTGCGATACGCGGGCAACACTTCAGTGCAATACCGCTTGAACAGCCATGTTGATCATTTGCTTGGGTTGCCATTCAGTTACCCCCTCAATAATTCACTAGTAGCCCAGGCACGTCAGAGCTTGCGCAGCGAATCCCTGGCCAATGTGGTTTACCGAATGCTCCGCGAGCAGGCTCGCATTCTCCCTGAGTACCGTTTGAGTCAGCATCTGGGGCCACAGGGTGCGCTATTGATTGGCACCGATCATCTGATCCCTGGGTTTTACACCCTGCAGGGTTATCAGCAGTATTTCTCGGTCCGAGGCGCAGCGCTGGTCACCGACATTCTGCGCGACAACTGGGTGTTGGGTGAGGGCTCGGACATCAGCGACATGGACTTGCGGCGCTTGATGGTCGAGCTAGAGCAACTGTATTTCCGTGACTACGCCAATGCATGGGGCGAGGCGATGGGGCGGGTTGCTTTGCAACCCATCAACCACGCCGTCGAAGGGGCAGAGCAGCTGGCTGGCCTGACATCTGCCAGCTCGCCCTTGATGCAACTGCTCGTGCAGGTGCGTGAAAACACTCATTTCCCGGTAGTCACCGATGCTGTAGATGACGTAAAGACAGCCACACAAACGTTGGCAGAGAAGGGCGGCAAGGTTGGAAATCTTGCCGTTGCCACGCTAGAAAAAGCATCAGGCGCATTGGGCAGTAATCTGCCAGACACCGCAAGAAAGGCCCTGCAACGTCGCTTTGAACCTCTCCACCGCTTATTGGATGAAAACAACGGTCCGAGCGCTGACCTGACCCCCATGCTGCAAGCGCTCAATGAGCTGCAACTCCAACTGTCGAGCCTGGCTCGTGCCAGCTCACCTGATCAGGCGGCGTACGACCTGGCCAAGGCCCGCATGGTCAACCAACGTGATGCGCTGAGTCAGTTGCGCATGGCCTCAGGTCGCTTGCCGCGACCAGTCGGTGCCTGGTTCAACGTGTTGGCCGAAGATGCCTGGCGTCTGGTACTTGGCGACGCCTATCAGTACCTGAATCAGCGTTATCAAAGCGAGCTGTACGGTTTCTATGGCAAGGCGATCCACAAGCGTTATCCATTTAGCGCGCAAAGCGCCAGCGACGTGGCAATCAGCGATTTCCGCGAGTTTTTCAAGGCTCAGGGCATCGTTGACCGCTTTTTCGACAACTACATGCGTCCGTTTGTCAGTGGCGGCCCGGGTAACTACCGTTTGCGCAGTATTGATGGTCAAAATCTGCCCGTTTCGCGGATTTATCTCGACCAGATGGCTTCAGCGCACATCATTCGCCAGAGTTTCTTCGCGGAGAATTCCGCCGAGCCGCACGTGCTGTTCAAGCTGGAGCCGTACACCCTCGACCCGACGGTCAGCCGTTCCGAGTTCCGCTTTGGAGACAAGGCCATGGAGTATCGCCACGGCCCAATCGTAGCGGCATCCTTCAAATGGCCAAACGCTGCCGAAGATGGCCGCGCCAGCCTGGTACTCGAGAGAATGAGCCAACGTCCGATCGGTATTGAGAAGAACAGCGGTCCGTGGTCGTTGTTCCGTCTGTTGGACCTGATGCAGACCGAATACCTGATCGGTCGTGATGTACTCGTACTCAAAGCCGATCTGGGTGGCCTGCGCGCCAACTACCTGCTGACGAGTCAACGTGCGCCGAATCCGTTCGATATGGGTGTATTGCGCACGTTCCGCATGCCGGTGCAGCTCTGATGTCGATCATTAGTCCCTGGCGTAGTGCTGCGCGTACCGACCTCGGCAAGGTCAGGGGGCGCAATGAAGATGCCTTTCTCGATTGTCCACAGCAGGGGCTTTGGGTGGTCGCCGATGGCATGGGAGGGCACCAAGGGGGCGATATTGCCAGCCAGATGATCGTTGCCAGCCTGGCGGAGATGCCGATGCAAAAAAACTTCGATGATCGACTCAGAGGTGTGAGTCAGTGCCTGCGTTGGCTCAATCGTCGTTTGGGCCAAGAGTTGACCCTGATGGCCGGACACCAGGGCAACATCATCGGCAGCACCGTCGTAGTGCTGATGGTGGACGGCAGCCGTGCGGTGTGTATCTGGGCTGGCGACAGCCGCTGTTACTTGTGGCGTGACCAATGCTTGTATCAGCTGACCAAGGACCATTCGCTGATGCAGCAACTGATTGATCAGCAGCAGATATGCGCTGGACAGGCTAGCACGCAACCGCATGCCGGTGCTTTGACCCGGGCGGTGGGGGCAAGTGAGGAGCTGACGCTCGAGGTACTGGAATTGATGGTGTATCCCGAAGACGTGTTTTTGCTGTGCAGCGATGGTTTATATCAAGCCTTGAGTAGCAACACGCTGGGTAACGCCCTGAATTTGAATACACCAACGCAAGCGGTGGAGCGCTTGTTCGATAGTGCCTTGAGCGGTCCGGCGCGGGATAACTTGACGGGTGTGGTGATTCGCCAATGAGTGAGCCCGCATCAACACCTGAGAAACTCCCGGTCTGCGAAGGGGCGGTCGCCGACCTGACCTATTTTGCTTTCGCCAAACCTGCCACCGCATCCCAGGACGCCATCTCGCCCCAGGCCTCCGCCGTCGAATTGCCTGAAGTGCTGTCGGGACGATACCGCATCGAGCGGTTGCTCGGTGCCGGTGGTATGGGCGTGGTATATCGCGCACGGGATCTGTTGCACGAACAGTTCGGTGATCGTGAGCCTTGCATCGCGCTGAAAATGCTCGGCGAAGAACTCGCCGACTCCCCGGACGCCAGCGCCTTGCTCTACAGCGAGTTCGCCCTGACCCGACGTTTGCACCATCCGAATGTGCTGCGCTTGAACAGTTTTGAAGTGGACACACGTTGCCGACGAGCCTTTTTCACCATGGAGCTGATGCGCGGCCTGACCCTCGATAAACTGCTCTGCGAAAGGCCTCTTGGAATATCGTGGCCAGAATTGCGCGATGTCGCGCTCCCGCTGCTCGATGCACTGGCCCATGTCCACAGTCGTGGTGTGCTGCATGGGGATCTAAAACCGAGCAACGTGATGCTTAGCGAAGAAGGCGTTCGGCTGTTTGATTTCGGTCTGGGCCGAGCCGATGAAAGCGTCATTCCGGGCCTGCCCAAGCTGAGTCGCGACCGATTCAATGCCTGGACCCCGGGCTATGCGGCCCCCGAATTACTTGAAGACCAGCCACTGTCCGTTGCTTCGGACATTTATGCCGTGGCCTGTGTGTTATATGAGTTGGCGGGTGGCAAGCACCCGTTCCGCCGTTGGCCCTCAACCCGCGCGCAGGATGAGCATCTTGACCGTGAATTGCGAGCCCCCCGGTATTTGCCGAAACACTGTTGGCCCGCTCTACAAAAGGCCCTGAGTTACGATGCAGCCCAACGCACTATCACGGCCCAGGAGCTGTATGACGCCTTCAACACGCAATCGTCGTGGTTGCGACGCTGGGCCGGACGCTGATCTGGTCGATCAGGTTGTAAGGCATCAAGGCAACTCCAACCCCCCCGACGCCTTATGCAATTTACGCAGATGCTCCCCAATCTGCTTCACGTTAGCTTCATTGGCCGCCATCTCAGCAGCGCGTTCCGGTTCGAGCAACGCTCTGACTTCCTTATCCAGATCCCCGCTCAGTGCCTGCAGTTGTTTCTGGCGCAGGCTGCTTTCCGATTCCAGTCGTTGCCATTCATTCGGTTGCGGCAAGCCATAGCCGCCGCTGCCGAGCAGTTCCGCCGGGCGACTGAGGAAGCCGCTGTTGGCGAGAATTTCCTGCAAGGTTTTATTGGCCCTGTCCATGCCGCCGTGCTGCAGTTCCCGGGCGCCCAGGTAGCGTTGCTTCACTTCGTCCTGGGCCAGCACCAATTGTTGGCGGAAGCTGGCCTGTTCGAGCAGGAGTAACGCGGCGCTGGTGCGCAGGTCAGCCTGATCGAACCACTGGCGGCGCTGTTCGGCTTTCAGTGACAGCCAGTCCTCGACTTTTTCCTGCTTGATCGGCAAGTGTTTCTTCAACACTTCGAACATTGCTTGATAGCGCTCGCGGAAGGAGTCGAAGCGATAACCCAGGCGCAGTGCTTCGCGGGGATCATCCAGCACGCTGGTGTCCGCCAGGCCGCGACCCTTGAGTACTTCGAGCAGGCCGTTGGGCATGATGCTGTCCAACCCCACCAGCTTCGAATTGTTGGTGCCGCTGCGCAGCAGTTTCAGGCCTTCTACGGCGCAGTTGTTGGAGAGAAAGAAGTAGTTGCCGTCGTAGCTCCAGTGCATCTCGGCGGCGTGTTCCACCACTTCTTCAATCTCGTTGCGCGACAGGTTCAGTGGCACGGAAGCCAGGCTGCGCAATTCGGTCTTGGTGTATTCATCGATCACCTGGGCCAATGGCAGCACAAACAGGCGCGACGGGTATTTGCCCACCAGCCCATCCCAGCTCGACAGCTGTACGTCACCGACGAAGGCGCGGTAGGACAGCACTAGATGTTGGTCCAGGTCCAGCCGACAGTCCGGGCCACGTGGTCGGCCCGGCGCGCAGATCACCAGGCGCAGCATGCTGTGGCCCCAGCGGCTGACCCAGTTCTGGTTGGCTTCGGCCAGCAGGTAGTCGACGGCATACACCCGCTCGGGGGCGACCTGACCCAGTGGCGTCTTGGCAAAGTCATTGCCGGCGTTGAGGAAGGCGTAGGTTTTGCCGCAGGTGTCTTTGGCGGCGGGCGCCCAGCCGAAGTGTTCCTGGTAGTAGCGGTACAGGGCAGGGCGGCGACAGGCGTAGCCGGGATCGAGGAGGAAGTACTCCATGTTGACCGCGACGAATTCTTTGGGGCTGCTGGTCTCGTAGATGTCCGGACTGCGTGCGATCTGGCGGTTGTACTGTTCGCGCTCGCCGCGACGGCCTACGTATTGCGGCCAGCCGGCGAGGTCGAGCAGGCGTGGATCGTCGCTGAGGGTAAAGCGGCGGCCGGACTGGCCACGGCATTGGTCGGGAATGCCGATCAGGCCTGAGCTGTTGTCCTGGCGGGTGCAGCGTTGGATCAAGGTACGCTCCGCCGGCGACCACAGGCGGGAGCGGTCATAGATGTGGGTCAGTTCGTGCAACACCGTGGCGAGCATTTCCCGGCGCACAGTGCCGTGAGGGCGGTAGGTTTTTTTGGTCGCGGCGCTGCCGTCCGTGAGGCTGGCCAGCAGTTTGCGATTCAGATCGAGTTCGGACACCAGCGATGCCTGGCCATAGGCGTTGCCGGGCATGTCATCGGTCCAGCCGACGTCAATGCGCCGGTCCAGTTGCTCGATAAAGCGCGGCGGTAGCGCCTGCATGGCTTCATCGAGCAAAGCCTGGCTGGCTTGTTGTTGTGCGGGACTCAAGCCTTCGGTCTTGAGGTGTAATTCAAGGCCGGCGTGGGCGCTGTTGCCAAATAGCAACAGCGCCCCGGCCATCAGCCAGGCTGCTGGAAACTTCACAGTGCGAGGATGGCTTCGGCGAGTACCTGATCACTGGCATCACGGGCTTCGGGTACGCGGGTGCGCAGCATGTCGAAGGCGGCTTCCAGGTGCGCACCGCGAATATCGCCATTGGTTGCGACGAAACTGGCGGCGTCGTCGTGGGCTTCACGGACGATTTTCGAGTCGCGGATCGACGTGGTGGTGTCGGAAGTGAAATCCAGTGTGCGCTCGGTGGCACGGATGAGGATGTTACTGGTGGCAACCAGGGTATGGGCCTGGGCCAAATCGGCCAACAACAGCAGGCCAAGGGTGGCGGCAATCAGCGGGCTACGCATGGAACGACTCCGGAGGAACTAAGGATAACTATTGGACGAGAATTGCCTGTGCCAGTTCAAGATCGCTGGCATGAAGTTTTGGCTGGGTCTGACGCAGATAACGCAGGGCCGACTCCAGTTGTGCGCCTCTCAGTTGGCCGTCGCTGGCAATGAATGCCGCGGCGTCATCCTGGGCGGCGAGCAGCAGTTTATGGTCGAAGGGGGCGGAGGTCACCATGCTTGTGGCGTAACCGCTGGCCACGATGCCTTGGGTCGACAGGTTAAAGGCGTCGAAGGCGCAGGCCGAACCCGAATAGTTGGCCGCAAGAAAGGCTGAAGTGAGTAACAGAGTTGAAAGAAAACGCATGAGACTCGACGGTTGAAAGCGAGTCCCAAGGCTAGCGCAATGCCCGGTCTAGAGCCAGCGCCGAAACACGGGGACACGTCGGGCGTGTCCCATGTCAGGGAAGGCGCTTAGATCGCGAGGATCGCCTGCGCCAGTTGTGCATCGGATGCGTTCAGCTGTGGTGCTTGATGGCGAATGTGGTCGAGGGCGCTTTCCAGTTTTACGCCGCGAATGTTGCCTTCGCTGGCAACGAAGCTGGCGGCGTCATCACGGGCGGCGAGTACGATCTTGTCATCGCGGAAGGATGAGGTGACGTCCGAGGTCGCGTCGGAGGTGGCTTTGAGTGCACCGACGACGGCATCGGTGGTCACGATGAAGCTGGTGGCGTGGGCATTGGCAGCCACGGCAAGCAGGGCTGCAGCGCTGAGCAGGCGAAGACGGGACATGGTGTAACTCCTTTGGTAAATCAATTGAAAAATGGCGCAGTGTCTGGAGAGTCAGACGTTAGACACTCCGCATTCGCCACGTTCTGTTCTGATATTAGGCCTGCGCATAGCCATTCGAACAGTCCCATCTGTTCGGGCGACATCAGCGCCAAAACGGTTTGTCCAATTCGTTGATACGCTCGGCGTGGCTGATACCCAGGTCTGAAAGCTGCCGATCATCAAGCTGGCCCAGTAAATACCGGGTTCTGCTTCTTTCCAGGCTGTTACAGAACCTGCAGAGCAATCCGCGGAGCCAGTTCAAGCGACGATTGGATTGAGGTGTGGAAAGAGAAGTGTCCTGAGCGTGATTCATGGCGCAGTCCTTTTGCAGTCAGGGTGGGATTCAAGAGTGATCCCGGCTGCATTCTGGCAACAGACACACTGAGGTTAAATTGTACTGGTTCAGTTATGTATTAATTGAAACTGTACCTGTTCGGCGCTTCATCTTCTGTGTCGCCTGTTTTAATTCACCAAAACGACAAAGCCCGTCGTGGTTTCCCACGACGGGCTTTGTTTGTTCAATTCGGGTTGCTGGCGGTGGACCCTGTGGGTCAGAGCCAGCGACGCTCACTTAGCGCCAGAACGGCTTGCTCAGCTCTTCGTAGCGTTGTGCTTCGCTAATCCCGGCGTCAGCCAGCAGACGCGAATCCAAGCGAGCCAGTTGGTGGCGGCTGGAGATGCGGCGCTGCCACAGCATCAGGTTGGCGATAACGCGCAGAGGCATGGAAGCCTGGGTTTTTGCAGCGGTGTTTTCGAAGAACAGATCGGAACTGAGTGTACGTTCCATGGTTTTCATCCTTCCGCTTGTGGCGGGATTAGGTAGTGGTTTAACTGGTGCCCATGATCCTCCTGTTTGCCTAGTCTCTGTAGATACAGTTCACCTGTATTGTGAGAGCTCAGTTAACTGTTTATAGGGGGTGTACTGGTCTAAATTGAGGCAACTGTACCTATCTGCACCGCAATGGTGCGTTTTTACTGATTTTGCATCGAGGTGTAGGGCTTTCCTGTAGAAAATGACCGGTACAGCAGTACAGTTTTTGACGAGTTTTGGCTTGGCAATAGCAAGCTGACGAAACTGTGTTTGCGTCAGCGGCTATCTGTATCAATTACACGGCAAGCATTCGCCCGGTTTCTTCCAGGTTCATGTGCCAACTCAGGGCATCGCGCAGGATATGTGGCGTGTGTCCGCCGATGGCGCAAGCCGCATTGAAGTAGTCATTCAATGCCTGGCGGTAGTCGGGGTGCACGCAGTTGTCGATGATGACGCGGGCGCGTTCCCGAGGCGCCAGGCCACGCAGGTCGGCCAGACCGACTTCGGTGACGAGGATGTCGACGTCATGCTCGGTGTGGTCAACGTGGCTGACCATCGGCACCACGCTGGAAATGGCGCCGCCCTTGGCGATCGACTTGGTCACGAACACCGCAAGATGCGCATTGCGCGCGAAGTCGCCGGAACCGCCAATGCCATTCATCATCCGCGTGCCGCAGACGTGGGTGGAGTTGACGTTGCCATAAATGTCGAACTCGAGCGCCGTGTTGATGCCAATGATGCCGAGGCGGCGGACCACTTCGGGATGGTTGGAAATCTCCTGCGGGCGCAGCACCAGTTTGTCCTTATAGCGCTCCAGATTGCCGAACACATCGGCGTTGCGACGGCTGGACAGCGTGATCGAACTGCCCGAGGCAAAGCTCAACTTGCCGGCGTCGATCAGGTCGAAGGTCGAGTCCTGCAACACTTCGGAGTACATCGTCAGGTCTTCGAAGGGCGAGTCGATCAAGCCGCACATCACGGAGTTGGCGATAGTGCCGATCCCGGCCTGCAGCGGGCCGAGCTTGTTGGTCATGCGTCCGGCGTCGACTTCCTGCTTGAAGAAGTCGATCAGGTGATCGGCGATGGCCTGGGTGTCTACGTCCGGCGGCAATACAGTGGAAGGCGAGTCGGACTGGCTGGTGACCACGATCGCGACGATCTTTTCCGGCGGAATCGGGATGGCGGTGCTGCCAATGCGATCGTCGACCTTGACCAGCGGAATCGGCGTACGGGTAGGACGATAGGTCGGGATATAGATGTCGTGCAGACCTTCGAGGTTCGGGTTGTGCGCGAGATTGATCTCGACGATCACATGTTTGGCGAAGATCGCGAAGCTGGCGGAGTTGCCCACGGAAGTGGTCGGCACGATATGGCCTTGTTCGGTGATGGCGACGGCTTCGATGACCGCGATGTCCGGCAGCTTCAATTGCTGGTTGCGCAGTTGTTCGACGGTTTCCGAGAGGTGCTGGTCGATGAACATCACGTCCCCGGCGTTGATCGCCTTGCGCAGTGTGCTATCCACCTGGAACGGCATGCGTCGTGACAATACGCCGGCTTCGGTGAGCTGTTTGTCGAGGTCGTTGCCCAGGCTGGCGCCGGTCATGAGGCTGATCTTCAGCGGCGTGACCTTGGCCCGCTCGGCCAGTGCATGGGGTACGGCCTTGGCTTCGCCGGCGCGGGTGAAGCCGCTCATGCCGACGGTCATGCCGTCCTCAATCAAGGCGGCAGCCTCGGCGGCGCTCATCACTTTATCCAACAACGAAGGCAGGCGAATTCGGTCACGGTACATGGATTTTTATCTCGGGCAACGGGTAGCAGGAAGCGCAGTCTATTGAATTTCGCAGGTCCCTGTCCCGCTACCAAGGTCGCAAAAGAGGCCTCTATTCCGGGCCTTTCGAGCAAAACACCCTTACAGGATCAGTAACAAAGCAGTGGTTTGTCCGACGATTTGCGCAAACAAAAACGCCCCGACAAGTCGGGGCGTTTTGTGGTGCTGGCGAGGGTTATTCGACAGCCTTGACCATGTCTTCGATGACTTTTTTAGCGTCACCGAACACCATCATGGTTTTGTCCAGGTAGAACAGTTCGTTGTCCAGGCCGGCATAGCCGCTGGCCATCGAGCGTTTGTTGACGATGATGGTCTTGGCCTTGAACGCTTCGAGAATCGGCATGCCGGCAATCGGCGATTTCGGGTCGTTCTTGGCGGCCGGGTTGACCACGTCGTTGGCGCCCAGTACCAGCACCACGTCGGCCTGACCGAACTCGGAGTTGATGTCGTCCATCTCGAACACCTGGTCGTAAGGCACTTCGGCCTCAGCCAGCAGTACGTTCATGTGGCCCGGCATACGACCGGCAACCGGGTGGATCGCATACTTCACGGTCACGCCGCGATGGGTCAGCTTCTCGGTCAGCTCCTTCAGCGCATGTTGCGCCCGCGCTACCGCCAGGCCGTAGCCCGGAACGATGATCACGGTGTCGGCGTTGGTCAGCAGGAAGGTCGCGTCGTCAGCCGAACCGGATTTCACCGGGCGGGCTTCTTTCGAACCAGCAGGGCCGGCCGCATCCGCGGTGTTGCCGAAACCACCGAGCAGTACGTTGAAGAACGAACGGTTCATCGCCTTGCACATGATGTACGAGAGAATCGCACCGCTTGAGCCCACCAGGGAGCCGGCGATGATCAGCATCGAGTTGTTCAGCGAGAAGCCGATACCCGCCGCTGCCCAGCCGGAGTAGCTGTTGAGCATGGACACGACGACCGGCATGTCTGCGCCGCCAATCGGGATGATGATCAGCACGCCGAGTACGAAGGCCAGCGCCAGCATCACGCCGAAAGCGGTGTAGTCGCCGGTGAGCATGAAAGTCACGCCCAGTGCCAGTGTGGCCAGGCCCAGCAGCAGGTTCAGCTTGTGCTGGCCGGAGAACTGTACTGGTGCACCCTGGAACAGGCGGAACTTGTACTTGCCAGCGAGTTTACCGAAGGCAATGACAGAGCCGGAGAAGGTGATCGCACCGATGGCGGCACCGAGGAACAGTTCCAGGCGGTTACCGGCGGGGATCGCATCACCGAGTTGCTGGACGATGCCCAGCGACTGCGGCTCGACCACGGCAGCCACGGCAATGAACACGGCTGCCAGGCCGATCATGCTGTGCATGAAGGCAACCAGCTCGGGCATCTTGGTCATTTCAACGCGTTTGGCCATGATCGAACCGGCAGTGCCGCCGATCAGCAGGCCGACGATCACGTAGACGATACCGTCATGAGCCAGTTCGGCGCCGAGCTTGTAGATCAAGCCGACCGTGGTGAGGATCGCCAGGCCCATGCCGAGCATGCCGAACAGGTTGCCGCGACGCGACGTGGTGGGATGCGAGAGACCCTTGAGCGCCTGGATGAAGCAGACCGAGGCGATCAAATACAGGGAAGTAACCAGGTTCATGCTCATGCTTGCTGCACCTCAGCCTTGACTGCTTCGGCCTTGGCTGCCGGAGCCTTTGCTGGAGTCGCTTTCTTCTTGAACATTTCCAGCATGCGCCGGGTCACCAGGAAGCCACCAAACACGTTGACCGCGGCCAGGGCCACGGCCAGGGTGCCCATGGTCTTGCCTAGCGGGGTCACGGTGAGGGCGGCGGCGAGCATGGCGCCGACGATCACGATGGCCGAGATGGCGTTGGTGACAGCCATCAGTGGAGTGTGCAGTGCAGGCGTCACGTTCCAGACCACGTGGTAGCCGACATAGATAGCCAGCACAAAGATGATCAGGTTGTAGATACCGTGAGAGATCAGCATGTCTTCCATTGTTTTTATCCTCAGCCGTTCTTGCGCACGATCTGGCCGTCGCGGCACATCAGGCACGCGGCGACGATATCGTCTTCAAGGTTGATCACCAGTTGTCCTTCTTTATCGAACAACAGTTTCATGAAGTCCAGCAGGTTGCGTGCATACAACGCCGAGGCGTCGGCTGCGACCGCGGCCGCCAGATTGGTGGGGCCAACAATGGTCACGCCATTTTCGATCACCACCTGATCAGCCACGGTCAGCGGGCAGTTACCGCCTTGGGCCGCCGCCAGATCGATGACCACCGAGCCCGGTTTCATCTGCGCCACGGTTTCCGCGCTCAATAGCGTCGGCGCCTTGCGGCCTGGAATCAGTGCCGTGGTGATAACAATGTCAGCCTGCTTGGCGCGTTCGTGCACGGCCACAGCCTGACGTTGCATCCAGCTGGCCGGCATTGGGCGTGCGTAGCCGCCGACGCCGACGGCACATTCGCGCTCTTCATCGGTCTCGTAAGGTACGTCGACGAACTTGGCGCCGAGGGATTCGATCTGCTCTTTAACCGCAGGACGCACGTCGGACGCCTCGATCACCGCTCCCAGGCGTTTGGCTGTGGCGATGGCCTGCAGTCCGGCGACGCCGGCGCCGAGAATCAGCACGCGCGCCGCTTTCACGGTGCCCGCGGCGGTCATCAGCATCGGCATGAAGCGCGGATAGTGGTGAGCAGCCAGCAACACGGCTTTATAGCCGGCGATGTTGGCTTGCGAGGACAGCACATCCAGGCTCTGGGCGCGGGAGGTGCGTGGCGCAGCTTCCAGCGCAAACGCGGTAATGCCGCACTCGGCCATTTTGGCGATGGTTTCGTTGCTGAACGGATTGAGCATCCCCACCACAATGGTGCCGCTTTTTATCAGCGCAAGCTCGCTGTCAGTGGGGGCGACGACCTTCAGAATCAGCTCTGCACCAAACGCGTCACCGGCACTGCCAATGGTTGCGCCTGCGGCTTCATAGGCACTGTCGACAACGCTGGCATTGACGCCGGCGCCGCTTTGTACAGTGACCTTATGACCCTGGCCGATCAGCTTCTTAATGGTTTCAGGGGTTGCAGCAACCCGTGTTTCACCGGTCTGGGTTTCGAGAGGAACACCAATGTGCACGTCAAATCTCCTGCGTGATCTTATTGAGTAAACCCATGCACTGCGGATGGTGCGGCTGGGGCGGCCGATCAGCACGACTCCGCCAAATCAGGGCGGGGCGCGGCATTTTGCAGGCGAACTTTGTGCCCTTCAAGGGATTATGACGTGTGACGGAAAATTAACTACAAGTCACCCCGTGACCGAATGTCGCATAGATTCGGCTCAATCCCTTGTATATAGCGCCTTTCAGAGCTTTTTTCTTGAGTTTGAGAATTTTCACATAGGCCATATGAATGTTCCTGCATTGCTTCGAAATAGCGGCGCAAAGCCATATGTTCAGGCACTTGTGGGACGTTTGTACTGCTTTCGGTACAGTCTTCGAATATGCGACAAATAGTTATATCTGTAGGGTTTTTATTTTGCTGACTACGGGGTCAGCTATCGTCTGTAAGCCTTTATCCTTCGAGGCTGTAGCTGTGCGCCTGATTGACCAGCCAATCTCTGAATGCCCTTAAAGACGCTGATTCGACCTTCCGCTCAGGAATCATCAGGTAATAAGCCTTGATGCTCGAGAGTGCCTCGGGGTTGGCAATGACCAGTCGTTTCTCGGCCAGTTCACGCTGAATCAGGAAGGGTGGAATCAAGGCGATGCCCATGTCGTGCATGGCCGCCTGGGCCAGCATGGAGAATAGCTCGTAGCGCGGTCCTGTCATGTCGCGAGGGACATTCAGTCGCTGAGAGTTAAACCAATGTCGCCAGGCGTAGGGGCGGGTGGTCTGTTGCAAAAGGGGGAGTTCAGCGATTTCACCGGCGGTCAGATGAGTGTTTTTCCCCATCAGGTTGGGGCTGCAAACGGGAAGCGGATGTTCGCCCATCAAGCGGTGGGACTCCGTACCGGGCCAGTCCGCGTCGCCGAAGTAAATCGCTGCGTCGAAGTCCGTATCGGCAAACAGGAAGGGGCGCGTGCGGTTGGTCAGGTTGACCGTCACTTCCGGGTGTTTTTGCTGGAAGTCCTTGAGACGAGGCAGCAGCCACTGGGTACCGAACGTCGGAACTACGGCCAGTTCGATCACGTTGGCACCTTGCTGACCCATCACGGACAGTGTGTCCCGTTCGACTGCGTCAAGTTGGGTGGCGACCCTGCGGCTGTAGGAAAGACCGGCTTCTGTCAGCTTCACGCCGCGCCGCGAGCGTCGGAACAGTTCTACGCTGAGGAATTCCTCAAGGCCGGCGATCTGTCGGCAAATCGCCCCTTGAGTCAGCGAAAGTTCCTGCGCTGCCTTGGTAAAGCTCTCATGGCGTGCGGCTGCCTCAAAGCTGATCAGGGCGGTTGTGCTGGGTATCTTCCTGCGCATGTACGTCAACCTCACTAATACATAGCGTTAAATGCGTTTTGCGACGTTTCGGAGTGAGAAATTAGCACAACAGTATGCAAAATCCTCGTTTGCCGAGACGGAGAACCGGGCCTAGGATCAGTCCACGTTTATTTGACCCGTTTCGAGAGGACACACTCATGGCCGGTAAAGCTAGCTTCAACTGGATCGATCCCCTGCTGCTGGACCAACAGCTCACCGAAGAAGAGCGCATGATCCGCGACACCGCCGCGCAGTTCGCCCAGCAGAGCCTCGCGCCGCGCATTCTCGAAGCGTTCCGTCATGAAAAGACCGACCCGGCGATTTTCCGCGAGATGGGCGAAGTGGGCCTGTTGGGTGCGACCATTCCGGAGCAGTACGGTGGCAGCGGCCTGAACTATGTCAGCTACGGCTTGATTGCCCGTGAGGTCGAGCGTATCGACTCCGGCTATCGCTCGATGATGAGTGTGCAGTCCTCGCTGGTGATGGTGCCGATCAATGAGTTCGGTACTGAGGCGCAAAAACAGAAGTACCTGCCGAAGCTGGCCTCGGGCGAGTGGATCGGCTGCTTCGGCCTGACCGAGCCTAACCACGGTTCCGACCCGGGCGCGATGATTACTCGTGCACGTAAAGTGGAAGGCGGATACAGCCTGACTGGCAGCAAGATGTGGATTACCAACAGCCCGATCGCCGATGTGTTCGTGGTCTGGGGCAAGGACGACGCGGGTGATATCCGTGGCTTTGTTCTGGAAAAAGGCTGGAAAGGTCTGAGCGCTCCGGCGATTCACGGCAAGGTCGGTCTGCGCGCATCGATCACCGGCGAGATCGTCATGGACAACGTGTTTGTCCCTGAAGAGAACATCTTCCCGGATGTCCGTGGCTTGAAAGGTCCTTTCACTTGCCTCAACTCGGCACGTTACGGCATTTCCTGGGGCGCGCTGGGTGCTGCCGAGTTCTGCTGGCACACCGCTCGTCAGTACACACTGGATCGTCAGCAGTTCGGCCGCCCATTGGCTGCCACTCAGTTGATCCAGAAGAAGCTGGCCGACATGCAGACCGAGATCACCATGGCGCTGCAAGGCTGCCTGCGTCTGGGACGCATGAAGGACGAAGGTACTGCAGCGGTTGAAATCACTTCGATGATGAAGCGCAACTCTTGCGGCAAGTCCCTGGACATTGCGCGCATGGCCCGCGACATGCTGGGCGGCAACGGCATCTCCGACGAATTCGGCGTCGCTCGCCATCTGGTCAATCTGGAAGTGGTGAATACCTATGAGGGTACACATGACGTCCACGCGCTGATCCTCGGTCGGGCGCAGACCGGCATCCAGGCGTTCTATTAATAGGAGAACGGCATGGGCGCGCTTTCACATCTACGGGTACTGGATTTATCGCGGGTGCTGGCCGGGCCGTGGTCTGGGCAGATCCTTGCCGACCTTGGCGCTGAAGTGATCAAGGTCGAGCGCCCGGGCAATGGTGATGACACGCGCGCCTGGGGCCCGCCATTCCTTAAAGACGCTTATGGCGAGAACACTAGCGAGGCTGCCTATTACTTGTCGGCCAATCGCAACAAGCAATCGGTGACTATCGACTTCACGCGCCCAGAGGGGCAGAAGCTGGTGCGAGATCTCGCGGCGAAGTCGGACATCCTGATCGAGAACTTCAAGGTTGGTGGTCTGGCGGCTTACGGGCTGGACTACGAATCGCTGAAGGCAATCAATCCGGACCTGATTTATTGCTCGATCACCGGATTCGGTCAAACCGGTCCTTATGCCAAGCGTGCGGGTTATGACTTCATGATCCAGGGGTTGGGCGGTCTCATGAGTCTGACGGGGCGACCCGAGGG